>JBLHGD010000010.1:0-23632 GCA_047616585.1 Candidatus Azotimanducaceae bacterium | reverse complement strand
ATCGTCCCTCCAAGTTTTAGAACTGCGAGCTTTACAATATACAGCCCCAAACCTGTTCCACCAATTACTTTCTCACGAACATTTTCAGCACGGAAAAACTTTGTAAACAGTTTTTCTTGATCATCTGCTGGGATACCTATGCCCGTATCTGTAACCGAAATAGTCAGTGTTGTTGCTCCTGCCACATACTCTATACTTACCGTTCCCTCATCAGGAGTGTACTTAGTCGCGTTTGAAACAAGATTACTCACTGCCATATGCAAGAGTGGTCGATCTGACTCAATACTTGCAACACGATCATCGTAACTCTTCTGTAACTTGAGATGCTTCTCTTCTACCCGACCAACAAATTCTTCAGCGACATCATCCATGAATGATCCCAGTTCTATACTTTCCATTTTGATAGTCTTTGTTCCAAGCTCGAGTTGCGATACATTCAAGAAATCATCAATCAGATTATTCATCTTTAAAAGCCCATTAGTAATTTTCACTACATACTCATTTTGCTTTTCATTTATCCCTCCAAACTGTGGGGCGATCATGAGCTCAAGGTTCCACTTCATCGAAGATACTGGGGTACGCAGCTGATGTGACGCCAGCGAAACGAATTCAGACTTTGCATTTTCAATTTCTTTCTGTTTGGTAATATCTACAATCGTCGTTAATCCCTTCTTTTTAGTTCCAAAATCTCCATATGAAAAAATTGATAGCAAGCCATATCTTGTGGCACCATCAGCGCGCTTGATAAGCACATCTCTCCCATCAACAAACACACCCTGTTTAAATGTCGATTCAATCATTGCCGTCTTCACACCTCCCTCGTCATCAATAGCTTCAAACATGTCAAACATATCCCTTCCCTCAAACGTATCTTCTTCTAAACCAAAGAGATGAAGTGCGGCATGATTCGGGTACGTTACTCGTCCTTTGTGGTCTATAAGCACGTACGGTACCGGACTGTTACGATAGAGTTCAACAAACAACTTCTGTGTCTCGAGCAAGTCTGCCGTCCGAGAAACTGCAACAGCATCAGCACGCTGTGAAATCATCGCCGAAAGCAATACAACAATAACAAAAAGTGATACAACAGCACTTACTGCAAAAAAGAAATTCTGTGGAGACGCATAGAATTCAATAACATCTCGTTCAATAGTTATTACCGCAATTGCTACCCCAACACATAGTGCGATGAGGCCATTCTGCTTCCATTTTTTAGAGAACCTAAACTTCATTTAGATATAATACCAAATTATATACGCATATCGATTGCTGTGCCCAGAAACTATACTTCCGGATATTTGTACTATTCTGTTGAAACGTTTTCTTCTGCGTTCGTGACCTCCTCTAACTTCTCTGATATTTTTGCTTCCTGATCGTTTTCTTCTGCATTTGTTTCCAGAGTCTCTGCTTTCAATTCATCCTCTTCTGTAGTTTCTTCTTCTGATTCAGATTCAGCCACAGCCTCAGTACTGCTTGCCATGTCTGTGCTACTGGCTATCTCCTCACCTGGTGTCGCTTCCGCCCTGAGAGCGTCTGCTGCTTCCTTTTCTAACTTTTGCTGCTGTGTATCTTTATTTCCTCTTCCAGTTAAACCAGCGGGGAGCGTTATCTTCGTTGAAGCTCCGGCCTGCACTGCCTTTGTTGCTGCGCTACCCTCAGTGTCACCACGTGCTTCTAGGACTGCAGCTCTTTGAGATATGGTTGTAGCAACGTTAATCGGACCCTTATCAGACGTACCAATAGCAAATGAAACACCTCCAATCACTATAAATCCTCCGATTAATGCCCATAACATTTTGGGAAGAGGTTTCTGCTCTGAATCAGAAGAAATATTAGCGCGCGTTGGGGCTTTTCGAACAGTTTTTTTTGCAGTATTTGTAGCTGTAGATTTCGCTCGAGTTGTTGTACTCGCCTTTTTTGTTGCTCTTTTCTCTGTAGTGGCACGCGGCATATGTGCATCATTGTATCATCTGATAAACTAAGAGCCAGTCCTGACTACGGTAATAATCACAACACATGGAATTTCTTGCATCAATACACTACATACTCCTACCTGCACACATAGTGGGTGTACTCATAACTATTTCAATAGTAGTTATATCTGATGTATATGGATCACTCTGGATTATTGGCAAGAAGGAATTTCTTTCAAAAGTACTGCTGCACAAATTGCACATAAGTGTGTGGATTGGACTCATAATCACCTCGCTTGCTGGATTTGGAATGTTTCTACCATATTCTGAGTTTCTGCTTACTGACCCCGCATTTCGTATCAAAGTACTATTTATAGCGTTTTTAGTAATTAATGCCCTAGTGATCAAAAGTCACATACACATACCAACAGTGCGTTCGTTTGCATCATTAGCAAGGAAGGAACGTGTGCCTCTTTTGCTAAGAGGTATCGTCTCAACTACTTCATGGATAGGGGCTCTTATTGCTACACAATTTATTGGTTTGTAATGGGAAAGTCTCCTCGGGAGGAGCAAATTTGGAACAAAGTTCGAAGTCAAAAAGAGTCCCGAAATGAGCGTTTGCGTCAACGTTCCAGGTGAGAGCGCGTGGGACGCGTTCGCAAGATCTTGTCTAATATTTTCGGAGAAAATATTGCCAAGATATACAGTCCCTGTAAGGGATAAGTTTTAGGGCAAAAAAACAAATTCAGAACAAAGTTCGAAATAGTCGCCGCGCTCCTTTTCTCACTTTATTTTTAGCCATATATGTGGTACATTTGCTGCATCAATAGTTAGTGCTATTTTAGCCGGAAGGTAGGGCTTCCAGACAATATGAGTAGTACCGCTACTCACACTTTGAAAATTAAGATCATACAATTTGCAAAAACCACGTAGGCAGTTTAACTCAAAAGACCGAACGCGAATCAACAACGCAATCCGTGCGCGAGAACTTCGTGTAATTGGTCCAAAAGGTGAAAACTTAGGAGCCATCTCACTCGAGGAGGCTCTGAAAGCAGCTGACACAGCAAATTTGGACTTGATTGAGATCTCCCCGAATGCAAAGCCTCCGGTAGCGAAGATCATGGATTTTGGCCAATACCGATACGAGACCAAACGAAAAGCAAGTGAGGTGAAAGCGAAATCACACGTTACAGAGACAAAGAGCGTCCAGGTAAAGATCGGGACTGGTGAGCATGATCAACAGCTGAAAGCAAAGCGAGCCTCAGAGTGGCTCAATGAAGGCCATCGTGTGAAAGTCGACCTCTTCTTATGGGGACGATACAAGTACATGGAGCCAGCGTTCCTCAAAGAACGACTCGAACGATTTCTTAAAATCATTCCTGCAGAGTACAAAATTGCTGATCCTATGAAGAAGAGTCCAAAGGGATTCACTACCACACTCGAACGACTTGGTAAGAGTGTGAAAGGTCCAAAGCGCATTACTGAAGAAGAGGTTGCAAAGCCTGAGAAGGAAGCAAAAAAGGATGACACAAAGGAGAAATCGAAAAAGAAGTCGCTCGATGAGCTCTTAGAGGATGGAATGGTATAGAGCTTTACTTTATACGCAAAATAAGGTATATTTTCGACACTTTTTGCTGTTTCTTAAGCAAAATACCCCGAGATTGAACTGGCAGTGATATATTGCAAACTACCGACTACAATCTACTTACTACCTACTAGAATATGAAAACGAATAAATCATACACAAAGAGAATAAAAGTAACGAAAAACGGCAAGCTTGTTGCTCGAAAGCCAGGACAAAATCACTTTAATGCACGAGCAAGTGGACGCTCTCGATTGAATCGAAAACGAACACAACTACTGAATCTTACTAAGAGGATTACAAGGCGCTTTCTTCCAAAAACAGGAGCATAGTCTCATTTATTAATTAAGTTCATACTGAAATATGGCACGCGTAAAAGGAGGAGTAACAGGCGCTAAGCGTCGAAAATACGTTCTCGAACAAACAAAGGGATACCGATTCGGTCGCTCTACAAAAGTAGCGCAGGCTCGAGAAGCTATCTTCCATGCAAACCTGCATGCGTTCGACCACCGAAAAGACAAGAAAGGCGACTTCCGACGTCTATGGATCACTCGAATCAATGCAGCGCTAAAGAACCAAGGTCTGCAATACAGCCGATTCATCAAGATCATGGCAGACAAGAAAATCGCCCTCGACCGAAAAGTCCTCGCAACCCTAGCAAAAGACCGACCAGAAGCATTTCAACGAGTTGTTGACGCAGTGACAAAGTAGTCACTTCCCTACCAACAAAAACAAACCCCGCGCCTACGGCGCGGGGTTTGTTTTTATTAAAACAGATTGATTAAAGACTGAATTGGAGATACTAGCATCCTAATGATGGTCGGAAAATCTGTCGGGTGGAGGGCAAGTGACACAAAAACAAGAGTAACTATGAAGACAACACGGAGAAGTACATTCGGTTTTTTATTTTGCTCCTCAATACCGACATGTCCCATCTTTTCATGACTTTGTGGCGTGTACCAATATTTGTGAACAAAGAACGAAAGGCTGAGGAAAACGACATAGGTGATGAAGAACAAGACTCCAAATGTGAGGAGTCGATCCATAGCAAACATGGTATCAAAACCATATACGGGCAAAACAAGTATGTGACTGGGAAGAGTGCAAAAAAAAGAATTTTGTATGAAAAGCTCCGTAGGATAAATAATTTAATCCCCATGATAATAAGAGCAGGTGCTCCCAGGAAAAATGAAGCAAGTACTACAAATATTTTTACAGTGTCCCCCAGCCCAGCAACAAATCTCGTATACAGCGGCAAAATCTCAAGACCAAAACTCCGAAGACCGTAAACACCAGCCCCAATACACACAAGCCCAAGCAACCTAAAAAAAGCCCTAGCCCAAAATGTCTTACTTTTCAGCGTCTCAATAATCGACTCCATCAAAACATTGTACCTTACTCCAAACTCCACCCTATCGCCCTATCGCCGTAGGTGCCGGGGTTTGTTTACATACGCCTCAGCACAATATTTAAACATGTAATTACCTGAAGACAAGTTATGCAATATCCATATCTACCCCTCAAGACTTGCTGGCTTTGTATATGTGTTCTGTACCTTTCCATAGCTGTGGATAACTAGCAATCCATATATTTTTCAAAATTTATTATCTGGCTTAAACAAAGGTTTTAGGAAATCTGCACACGCAAATTTTTAACAAAATCTATATATAAGACCATATTTTACGAATCGATATTTCTGTTCTACTATCTAATTAACACACAAGCGTTCTCCACCTATGTGTCGCGGAGGTAATATAGCTCGTTTTTAGCCAAAAGCGCCTTTATGACACAAACAAAACTGCATGGATATGCAGTGTCTATTTGTAGATTGTACAAAATCAATTGTTCCTTCTCAGAAAATACTGTCTTTCGCTGGCCACATAATAAGTGGCTACCAAACACAACTCCAACCAAGGTCTATACGGCCGTATAGACCTTGGTCTTCTTGTGTGGCCAGCAAAGTACACTATTTATTATCTAATTGTAACAACAAAATTACTCAGAATTCTTTCTTGTCCACAAGGCTCTTATTGAGCATCAAGAAAAGCCACCAATACATTGGTAGCTTCTCCAGGTGTTCAAATCAAAAAAGGTACCTACTTTCATCTAGGTGCCACTGTCGATTTTTTGAGAACGCCTGTCATGGTTTATATTTAAGCCTTAACAACTTAACTGTATCATGACTAACACCTGGTTATCAGACTTTTTATCAACGATACATCATGAGTAGCGCAAAAACGTTTCCTCTAGGTCGTGACTCTAGAACTGGTCTCTTTATTCCAGTCGAGGAAGCACGACGTCGACCACACACTACTGTTGTGGAGCGAATACCGAAACCGGGGAGAGGGGATACTAAATAATCACCCAAAGAAAAAGTACAAAAGCCCGAAAGGGCTTTTTGCTTCGCAAGGAAATAGAAATTCTTTAAATTGCTTAGGGCACAAACTAAACCTCCAAAATTGCTTCAAGTGCGAGGCGAAGTGAGATTTTGGAGGAAGCCGTAGATTGCCTACGGTGCTGACGAAATTGAAACTTCAACGAAGTAATTGGACGGTTTTGGGGGTTTTAGAAGTCGATCTCGATTTCTTCGTTGAGGCTAGGTGCCACCGCATTCAATCCCAAATAATCCCGTAACCTCTGCACCAAAAAGAGCGACGACCGTTCCTCTCCCATTGCAACAAACACCTGCTTTGCTTTATCTCCTCCTTGGGCTACTAAATCCACCAACTGGTCTCGATCGGCGTGTCCTGAGTACCCTCTGATGCTGGCAACCCGTGCGTGCACACGTACGTCCTCTTTGTCTATCTTCACTTTCTTTGCACCATCGTGCAGTAAGCGACCCAAGCTCCCCACTGACTGATATCCAACCAGAAGTAGCGTCGTTGTTTTATCTTCAAGATACCGCTTTTCGTGTCCCATGATTCGGCCTCCATGACTCATTCCAGAACCTGCAATGATAATCTTCGATCCTTTTGTTTTTGAAATTTCTTGAGAATCCCTGATGGTTGGCGTAAACGATAATCCTTCGAATGCAAAGATGTCGTCTCCTCCTTTAATTTGCTCTTGGATCTCATCTTTTAGATATCCTGGGTACTTTCGATACATTGCGGTAACGGCAATAGCTAATGGGGAGTCGAGGAAAACAGGGAGTGGTTCTATCTCACCACTTTCTACAAGGTTATTGATCTCTAGGAGCATCCCTTGTGTGCGCTCGAGCGAGAATGCGGGAATGATCAAAGTGCCATTTTTCTTGCGCGTGTCTTCAATATAGTATTTTAAAAGCTCTGTACGCTCTTTGACCTCCTCGTGCTGACGATCACCATATACGCTCTCCATAAGGAGATAGTCATAGTCTTTTGGCACATGTGGAGGATTTAGAAGTGGCTGCGGGACATTTCCGATATCCCCCGTGAACACCATCTTCTTATCTCCCCGCTGCATATGCACCATCGCTGAGCCCAGAATATGTCCTGCGTCAAAGAACGTCGCTGTTACATCCCCTGGCAAAGAGATGGCTTCATCGTACGAAACTGACTTCCACAGCGACAATGCCACACTGATATCTTTTTCATCGTATAAGCGTTCGTTGCCGTACCGTTCCTCTTCGTAGAGCATAATCTTGTATGCATCCTTGAACATCAATTTGGTAAACTCGAATGTTGGTGCCGTTGAATAGATGACACCTTTAAAGCCGTCTTTCACAAGTTTCGGAATACGACCAATATGGTCTGCGTGAGCGTGAGTAACCAACAGCACATCAATATCAGCTGGATTATATACAAACGGATCCTTGTTTGCTTTAGATTGGAATCGATCACCCTGAATCAAACCACAATCAACTAAAAAGGCCGCGTCTCCTACATCAAGCAGAAAATTTGCCCCGGTAACACTTCCTACTCCCCCATAAAACCCTAAGGTGGCTTTCATATGTATATTCAATTATTGACTACTGCAGCACACGTACTCATACTATTCATTATACATTGCAGTACTACAATACTGACACAGATTTACAAGATATCTTTTTCAGTAGTAAAAGAGCTCTCGTCATTTGGATCAAAAAGACTATCAGTTATAACATCAAATGAACTAACCGAATGTCCAACTATATATCCAATGATACCACCCAATAGTCCCATTATAAGATCGACTGATGTATCAAACTCAAAATCAATCTCAATTGGAATACCTGCCTTGAGTTCAAAAACTTCCCATGCGAGTGCTGTAACTAACACGATCGACAATACTGGGATAGGGTATAAAAACCGCGCAGGAAAACGAGGGAAAGCCTCGTGAATTGCAAATAGCGAGAGTGCGATAACAGAACCGCCAAGTATATGCATAGGGATATCAAACCATGCATACTTCCAGTATAAAGAGAGTTCAAGTGACACAAGATGAATCACTACGAGTGTGAATCCGGCTATGAAAAAAAATATTGTCGGTAATTTTGGCATCGTGCTATTTTACCACGAAAAAAATCCGCATGGCGGATTTTTTTCGAAGGAACCATAAACGTATGCTCCTGGCAAAGCCAAGTGGGAACCTTTTCCGGTTTGTGTCTGAAATCTCAAATAAATGAGTCCTCATTACGCACCGCGACTACGGGCATCCCTGAGCAAAATATTTAATCAGAACATACGTATGATGGTTCCACTTCTGATTATACACCGCACTAACTTTTTGTCAGCAATCCTAAATGGATAACTGGACCTAGCCTAGGCTTTACCTAAAGACCAAAAGTTAGTGCGGGGTATACACCTCTGCAAAAAAATACAGCCTCACCCTTGTGGGTGAGGCTGTAACTGAACTATAGCGTTCAGTCAAGGACACAGGGGAGCATGAGACAATCAGGGGCGCCATGTACATCAGGCGTCAAACGAGCTGTGACACCAACATCCACAATACTCCCGTCTGCAGCAACGTACACAACTAGTCTCACGTAATAGTAATCACTTTCTACAACGCCTGATTCTCTATAGCTTCGCATGCTGATTGTGCCTTGCTGAATCTGACGCTGTAAAACAGCATTAGGTCGGCGCGCGGCACTGTACTCAGTAAGCTTCGCTTCATAATCACGATCATCCTGCATCCAAACTCCTTTCATCCCACTGCTTATTGCAGCTTTGAGTATCAACGGACCATTTGAGCTCTGGATGTGTACATCATTCCGAAACTGCTTCCCAACAAGAACAGTTTGAGGAATATATGCAGAGAGAGCTAGCAATCCGGGACTTTGCTGTACGAGACTATTATACTCATCCTTCGCAAACCCTGGCGTGCCAAATGCCATCCACACTTTTGACTCAAACCATGGCACCATTGGGTACCAAAATGTCTCAGGACGACGCAGATATGTCTGAACCAGCAACTCTTTTGCTGCAAGTTCTCCGACACTATCCATACGCGTAGGAGTCATCACAATGCTGTCAGCACTGGCCACATCAGCAGAACTTAGACTCACTGCATTTTTTACGACCAGATGTATATCGCGACTTTTTAGTAAGGAAGCGAATGCTTTAAACCACGGAGTGTAGTAGCGCTCCTTATGGGCATGGACCCACAGCACCTTATGCGCACCCCTACTCAGCATACTCTGGAGAAAATACTCAACTACGCCAGGATACAACTGAAATTCAGATATACGTTTCTCACGCATTTCCCTTAAGACTGCCAAATAGAGAAGCCCTCGTGGATTATATGTATCCACTTCGGCAATCCATGGGTATCCATCCTGATCAAGCATGACATCAACCTTACAGACCGGCATCCGAGTTCCAGATTCACGCGGGAGATTCCCACAAGAACCCTTAATCAGCGAATTCACAAGACTGTGTTCGTTCCTGTTCCCATTGCGAGCACACACATCCAGTGCCGTCAGCCCATCCTGGAAGGACACAACTCCCGCACCAATCTGTTTCAAGAGTGCTTGTAAAGTTCTAGAAATATGGAACACATCTGGCGACAGAACGTAGTGGTAGCCATTTCGGACCCCATCCTCTGTCCAGATACCTTGTCGCTGAAGGAACTTTGTCAGTGACTCTTTAGACCAAAACTCATCATTCGATTGATAACCACTCATTATCTTTTCCCTTATGTGAAGAACTAATCGGTGTTTCGTGACACCGTGTCCACGGATTCATGACGCCATGGACACACTGCGACGAAACTATTTATTTGATTAGTGTATAAAGTTCAGAAAGTGTCTGGATCCTATGCCAAGGTCTTTCCATATCATCTTTCGGTCTCTGATCCGCAAATGCCCCGTTTTGAAACCAGATCGTTTTCATTCCACACATATTCCCTGCCTTAATTTCGGAATGAACCACATCACCTACTACATACACTTCACCCTGCACATCTTTGGTCACTTCCTTAAAGAGTATTGGTGACTTCCTTTCTACGAAGTGAACGCTGTTAAAAAAATGTTTAATTTCTAGAGAATCAATCAGGTCAAACCTTGATTGTTCTTTTTTTGAGACAAGATAGAGTTGATGTGTTTTTGAATAATATGAAAGCAGCTCACGCACCTCAGGAAACAGTTCCTTACGCTCAGGGTCATAAAGTGTTCTATTAAAATCGAATAGTATTGCAGATTGTATTGACATAATTTTTTGATTAAAAAAACAACAGGCGGGCCATAAGGCCCGCCTGTTGTTTTGTAAAAATACTATTACTTACATACCACAAAGCGAACCCCAGAAGAAGTCATCATTGTCCACGCGTATGTATGTAATGTATTCATGTGTGTTTTGATAGTATCCTGTTTTACTTTCATCGTCAACTCAAACTAGTGCTACTTCCCTTCAAAATGTGCATCGTACATGATGCGTTCCTGAGCAGTCGCATACTCCATCAACTCAGATTTATCAAACCAAAGGGCTATCTCTCGTTCAGCTTCTTCTGGCACATCTGAACAGTGAATAAGGTTTCGAATTGATCGATTTTCATATGTGGCATGCGCATACGTATCAATAGTAAAATCACCTCGAATGGTACCAATATCAGCTGTTGCTGGCTCTGTGGTGCCCACCAGTCGTGTCACTTGATCAATCGCTCCGTGTCCTTCAACCACAATCGCGAGAACAGGTGACTGCCGCATTTCTTTTACGACGGCTCGGATGATGTCCTTCCCATATTCAAGAGCCTCCTTCTCAACAGCCATATCGTGAACCTTGAGATCCTTAATCATAATTTCACCCTTCTTCACAAACCAAGCATCATCTTTGTTGTAGTGAGCAAACAGCTGCTCTTCTTCTGGGGTGACAAACTTAAATGCAACAAATTTAAGTCCAGTACGTTCAAACCGAGTGATTATCTCTCCAATAAGTGAACGCTGTACAGCATCAGGCTTAAGTACAATAAGTGATCGTTCTTGATGTGGTTTTCGTGACATTTGTATAAATAATTAGGTGTAAATTATGCGTGAGTATACCCCGCACTAAGAAAATTGCAACAATTTTCTTAGTGCGGGGTACGCCTCAAAAGAAGCTTGATACAGGGGCTATATAATAGTTAAAATCTCTGGGCCTTTTTTGGTAATCAGTACTGTATGCTCCATGTGTGCTCCCAAACCTCCGTCAGCTGTAAATACTGTGTACCCATCGTGCTCATCGAAAATTACATCCTTATCACCTGCGATAATCATTGGTTCAATTGCGATAACCATACCCGGTAATAACTCAGGAGACTCTCCCTTCATTTCAAAATTTGGAACCATTGGTTCTTCATGTATCTCGTATCCTACTCCGTGTCCTGAAAGAGCCTCAACGATACCGAAGCCTTCAGGCACCACCTTCTCGATTGCTCTTCCGATCTCTTTCACTCGGGCTCCAGGTTGTGCAGCACTAATACCTGCTTTAAGTGCTGCCTTTGTTACATCCATAAGTGCCTGAGCCTCTGTTGAAATATTTCCCGCACCAACAGTTCTTGCTGAGTCGAGCACGACTCCCTGATATCCAATGACCATATCAATACTCACAATGTCGCCATCCTCAATAGTTTTAGGATCTTCGTTTGGAATACCGTGCACAATAATGTCATTGAGTGACACACATGTTGCTGCTGGAAATGGCCTAGGGGCAAACTGTGGGTGATACCCCAAAATAAGTGGCTCTACCCCATATTCCTCAATCAATTCCATTGCCCGATCATCAATATCAAGCGTTGTGTTACCAACGACAGCAACTTTCTCAAGTTCATCTAAAATAGCCGCAAGAATTTTACCTCCTTTGCGTAGCTTAGTAATCGCTTCGTCTGTTTTTATTGTAATTGCCATGTTGTTTATATTTCAAGACCTGCACGTATTTCAGCTTGCACTTCCTCTATAGCCTGTGCCCCATCGACTGTCACAAACTGCGTTTTCGGACGATTCTTGTAGTGCTCGATTAGTGGTTCGGTCATTTCCTTATACAAACGAAGACGTTCATTAATTGACGATTCATTATCATCGCTTCGACCACGGGCAAGCATGCGTTCTCGCACAACGTCCTCTGCAGTCTCAAGATACACGACTGTAATTTGATCTCGAAGATAAAACTCGAGGAGTTCATCGACAAACTTCGCCTGTTCAAGATTTCGAGGAAATCCATCCATCATGATATGTGACTCTGAGGTCAAATCAGCGATAAGTTGATTGACCACAATAGACTGTGTCAAAAAGTCCGGCACCAAGCCACCGTGCGTAAGAATATTCTTCACCCGAAGTGACGTATACCCTCCCTCTTCGGCAAGCGCTCGAAAACCATTCCCAGTTTGGACCTCAACAAGTTTTCGTGTTGGGTCTTTTTCTTCAATATGCTTTAAAAGTGCCGCAACCTGCGTCCCTTTGCCACTTCCCTGTGGTCCTATAAATATAACTGTTTGTACGTCCATGACATTAGGTTATTAAAGTAATAATATCTTCAAAAACTTTCTCAGGCAACTGGTGTGCATCTACTTCTTTTAAGGCATTTTGCTCATTAAAAAAATTAATCGATACCACTGTCTCCTCCTCAAATGCTTTCAAGCGCTTATCAATATTTTCCTGTGTATCATACCCTTCTCTTTGTCGACTAAGCATCCTCTCTACAACAACTTCTTTCGGCGCCACTAGGTGAATCACGATGTACGATCTATCGATTGCTTCGTGTATTTCGTGAAATTTACGCGCTTCCTCTGGTTTACGTGCGACGCTCTCAAAAACAACTCCAGTTTCGGCAAAATCTTCAAGTATCGCCTTTGTCATCATGTAGCTTGCGAGCCACTCAGGAATCCAACTTGTTAAATGAATACCTGCTATATGCCGGCCCAACGGTGAATCTTGAGCTGCATATTCACGAGAAATGTCTCCTAATGAAAATACACCGTATCCAAGTGCTTCTGAAAGCAGCTTAGCCTGTGTACCCTTGCCAGTGCCTGCCTGCCCCATCAAAATAATACTTTGATACTTAGTTTCATGTGCCATAATGTCCCTTAGAGTACCAGCTTTCAGCACTTCTGCAATGATGAACTGGCGTGGTATCCTATACGTTCATGGGTCCCGTTAGAAGTTATGTAATAGGTTGTGGCTTCAAACAGGACAAATCACGAGACCTGCAAAATTTCTTAACAAAGTATTAATCAATAACTTCTAACGGGATGGACAAAAAACACATCATTACAGTTTCTGGGAAGCCTGGCAGCGGGAAATCATCCACCTCCGATAAGGTCGCGGAGCTTTTAAGCTATACACGATACTCAGCTGGCGAGCAGGCGCGAAAATACATCAGAGAAAACAAAATTACACTTGCCCTATTTAACAAAATGGCTGAGGACGACCGTTCGATTGATCAAGCGATAGATGAGGTGCTCCGGAAATTTCGTGAGCAAAGCGATGTTGTAATTGATTCTCGACTCGGATTTTACTGGATTCCTGAATCATTCAAAGTATATCTGGATCTGAATATTGACGTCGCTACTGCTCGTATCTATCGGGACATTGACTCGAACGAAGGGAGACTGAAAAGTGGTGAAGTAGCGAACTCGATGAGTGAGGTTACGCAGCATGTTAAGAATCGTCTAGAAAATGAGAAACGACGATATCGCGCACTGTATGGAGTGAATCCATACGATCTCTCACACTATGACCTGGTAATAGACACCGCAAGACACAGCCCCCAAACTGTAGCCCTCACCGTGTTTGACACCTATAAGAAATGGCTCAAATCTGAGACCTGGAAACAAGTCATCAGCAAAGTACCAATCGGATATTCTTACAAGAACGAGTACTAAACACAAAAGACCGGGAGCGTAGCTCACCGGTCTTTTGTTTGTTTTGTCAGCAAAAACCCTATTCTTACTCAACGTAGTGCGCATTACAAATTGCTTTAGCTGTGCGGAACGCAAGGAAAACAATTTGAGGTGTATGTACTATACGTTGAAAGTTGTTTTCTGCAGCGCAGACAACGCAGATGAAGTGATTTTAATACTCACGTAGACTGACTTGGGCGTCGAGTCGTCTAATGAGGTCAAGCACAACACTAACCACAATCAGCAATGCTGTACCTCCAATAGCGAGCGCTGTGATACCAGTTACAATCTGCATACCTACCGGCAATACCGCAACAAGTCCAAGGAATCCAGCACCGACAAGTGTCAGTCGTGTGATCAGGTTACCGAGGTACTCTGAAGTATGTCCTCCAGGACGAATGCCCGGAATGAATGCTCCATTTCGCTGTAGATTCTTTGAAATTGAATCTGGATCGAATGTTACTGCTGTATAGAAGAATGTGAAGAGGAATACCAATAAGAAGTACACAGCAGCATATATCAGCTGATTGTTGAAGAATGCTGTTACTGTCTGAGTCGCTCCTGCTGCCCATGGGACATCAAATGCCACAAGGATATTGAGAATCATCTGTGGGAACAAGAGGATTGAGAGTGCGAAGATAATCGGAATAACACCAGCTTGATTCAATCGAAGCGGAAGGTATGAAGTCGTACCTCCATACGTATTCCCTCCCCGACTTTGTTTCGCGTATGTAATTGGCACTGGTCGTTCTGCTTCGGTCATCACTACAACCGCATAGATCACCGCAAGTGTAATGAGTCCAAATCCGAGATACAAAGGTAACTGTGCAACAGTAAATCCAAACGCAAGCTGACTTACTGTCGCAGGCAACCCTGAAACAATACCAGCAAAAATCAGAATCGATACACCATTTCCAATACCGTACTCAGTAACCAGCTCACCAATCCACATAAGAAGCATTGAACCTGCCACAATCAAGATCACGTTCACTCCGAACTGGAATGACGACAGTCCTGCGATTACTCCCTGACTCTGAAGTAGAGTCAAGAAACCAAATGCCTGTAGGATCGAAAGCGGGAGCGCTAACAATCGAGAGTACTGCATAAACTTCGCACGTCCTGCCTCACCTTCTTCGGTGTGTAGACTCTTCATAGCAGGACTCATAACCGTCATTAGCTGCATGATAATTGATGCCGTAATGTACGGACCAACTCCAAGCATCACCAATGAAAGATTCGCGAGCCCTCCACCTGAAAAGATGTTAAGAAGTCCCAAAAATTGGTTATTCTCAAAGAATTGTTCGAGTACTGCAATATCAACTCCTGGAATTGGGATCGCTGCAAGCGCACGGAACATCACCAATGCCGCGAGGACAAAGAGGACTCGATTCCGAATAGAGCTGTCAGTAAAGATTATTTTGAGTTTATGGATGAATGTTTGCATAATCTATATAGTATACATTAGGCAATACTTCCACCTGCTTTTTCAATCTTTTCCTTTGCTGTAGTTGATACAGTACACCCTGAAACAACAAGTTTCTTTGCGAGATCTCCTGTTCCAAGGATTTTCACTTTTGGAGCTTTCTTTCTTCGTGTATCGATAACCCCCGCAGCAACAAGTGTCTTAGGGTTCACCGCGTCACCGCTTTTGAAAGCAGCTTCTAGTGCTGCAACATTTACTACCGTTGCCTGTACCTTTTCTGAATTTACAGTATCAGCTCGGTTTATACCGTGTCCACGAAGCTTTGGAAGCTTTTTGATGATCTCACGCATTTCAGGACGTGAACTGTTTCCAGCTCGCGCATTCTGACCTTTGTGGCCTTTTCCAGATGTTTTTCCGCGCTTACCACCGCGACCAACACGTTTTGTGTCCTTGCGAGCAGTTCTTGGCTTTAATTCATGTAATTGCATACGCTATGATTTAAGTTGCTTAAGCGCTTCGATTGTTGCCCGCGCATTGTTAAGTTTGTTCTTGCTTCGTGAGAATAACTTTGCAGTTACGTCCTTCACTCCAGCGAGCTCAAGGACTGTTCGTACTGAAGAACCTGCAACCAGTCCACGACCTGGTGCTGGCATAACCATAACTTCACTTGAAGCGTATTTCACATGTGCGTCGTGTGGGATGTGTTGCTCTTTATTCATCGGTACAGTAATCATGTTTTTCTTGGCATTTTTGATTGATTTCTCAATCGCTAGCTGTGTGTCGCCGGCTTTGCCGACTCCAACGCCTACCTTTCCTTTCTTGTCTCCAATAACCATAGATACTGAGAATGAGAATCTTCGTCCTCCTCCCATCACTCGAGTTACTCGACGAATACTGACGATCTTCTGATCAAATTCTGGACGAGTTCGTTCTTCTCGACGACCTCCTCGACGCGCACGTCGTGGGTTACGTCGGTCTCCACCTGCGCCTCCTCCACGATTACCATCACGCCCTGCGTTCCGCCCGCCCTGCGGACGCTTTGCAGCGTCAGCTGTTGGAGCAGAAGACGCAGCAGCTGGTGCATCGGTTGAAGTTTTTTCTGGAGCCGTAGCCTCAGTCACTTCGGGAGCTTTTGGAGCGCTTGTCGCTTCTTCTTTTGTAGCTTCCTGCTGTTTTGTTTCTGTTGTCATAATTGTGTGTAATGTGTAATTTGTGGAACTAGAATTTCAGTCCCCCTTCTCGAGCTGCATCAGCAAGTGCTTTTACAGCTCCTTGATACTTGAATCCTCCACGGTCGAATACAACCGCTTCAATCTTTGCTTTACCTGCTTTTTCTGCAATTGATTTACCAACTGCTGCAGCTGCTTCGCTTGGTGTTCCTTTTTCCTTTCGAGAATCAGCTGACGCGATTGTTGTTTCTTTGTCGTCATCAATAAGCTGTGCGTACATAAACTTATTTGAGCGAAATACCGCAAGACGAGGTCGAAGCGCTGTGCCAATCACACGAGATCGAACACGTCTGTGTCGGACTACTCGTTTTTCTGTTTTTGTTTGTGCTTTGTTCATAGACTAGTGATTAGTTGGTAGTTAGTAGTCTGTAGGAAATAAATCTACGATTTATTTTTACTACTTTCTACCAACTACTTTCTACTGACTAAACAGCTTTCTTACCTTGCTTACGGATAATATATTCACCCTGGTATCGAATACCCTTGCCTTTGTATGGCTCTGGCTTCTTTACCTTTTTGATGTTTGCAGAAAATTGCCCGACCGCGTCTTTATCTGCTCCTGTTACTGTAATCACGCTCTTTTCTACCACTGCAGTTAATCCTTCTGGTACTGCTAGTTCTACCTGGTGAGAAAATCCAACGTTCAACACAAGTGTTGTTCCCTTCATTTCTGCACGGTACCCAACTCCTTCGATTTCAAGAATCTTTGTAAATCCTTCTGTGACACCAGTAACCATGTTGTTTGCGTGCGCTGCGTATGTGCCCCAAAGAGCTTTTGCATCGTCACTGCCTTCAACTGGAGAAAGTGTCATAGTATTGTCTTCAATCACTACCTTCACGTCGTTTTTCATAGGACGCACAAGAGTTCCTTTTGGACCCTTTACTGTGAGAGTATTAGAAGCAAACGTTGCCTCTACACCTGCGGGAAGTGTGATTGGAATTTTTCCGAGTCTGCTCATATTACCAAATGATAAAAAGCTGCTCTCCTCCAACATTCTCCTTTCGAGCTTCCTCACCAGTGAGGATACCTGCAGGTGTTGAGAGGAACATACGCCCCTTACCGAATTTAACTGGGTAAATATCTGCGACCTTTATGTAGAGACGTCGTCCAGGCTTAGACACACGCTTCACCCCATTGATGAAGTGGTGCTTTCCCTCGAACTTTAATGTGACGTCCAATTGCTTGAACTTGTGCTTTGTATTGACTTCGGCCGCCTGCAAATACCCCGCGTTAACGAGTTTTGTAGCTATTGCGTGCCGCAGCTTTGAATATGGTACTGATATATGGCCCTTGCCAACAGCACCAGCATTCTTAAGCTGGATGATGAAGTCTCCGACTGTATCGCTTACCATGATGATTTCTTAATACCCGGAATGTGTCCCTCATGCGCTGCTTCACGAAAACAGATTCGGCAAAGATCAAAATCTCGCATGAATCCACGGTTTCGCCCACACTGCACACAACGGCGCACTATCCGGCTCTTGTATTTTGGCGTACGTTCAGAACGTACAACGATTGCTCTTCGTGCCATTACAAAATTGGTTAGTAGCACTTAGCTCTTAGTCGTTAGCTATTAGCAATTTTGCCTATGACAAAACCCTAAGTGCTACGTGCTAAGTACTAGGCGCTATCATTTTGGAGCAGTATCATCTAGATGTAATGACTTACTCCCTTATAATCCGGCAAAAGCTACGCTTTTACCTTCACAAAGCCCGTTCCCACCTAAACTCGAACAGACCTTATGTCACGCAGTACTATACGCGAAAATACCGAAAAAACAACCCTTTTAGAGGGCAAATCCTTAGGATTCTGTCTCTACCAGGGAGAGGGCACAAACACACATATCGGGTGTGTTACACAGAAAAACCGCCATAGAGGGGGTTAGCGGTTTCTGCTGCGCCCCTTTCGGCGGTGTTTGTTTACTGCACATTATTAAACTCACGGCGTACGGCGGTCATTATCATTGCGTAAGTACCGTCATCTTTTTTGCAATTAGAGTCTCTTGCAATGAATGCTTGCAGTTTCTGAGACTGTTGCACAAGACGGTTTCGGTAATCGATATCAGTGAGTCGACCACAATGGTACTGGGAAAGATTGAGAAGCCAACCAGCGGTGTATGCAGGCATGCCGGTTAATACATCAAACTGTTCACTGAAAGACCTCGCTGCCGCTCCATTTATAGAAAGGACAGATGCCGAGCCATAACTCTCCAAACTTGTTTGGCTGCCACATCTCTTCAATTCACAAACCAGTGTCTCTGCTAAGCGACGCTGTGCGTCCCATGAATCTGAATCATCTTCAGTCCCAACACTGTTGTGTGTAAAACCAGTAATTCTGCTTTGACAATGATACCCCCAAGAAGTACTTGGCAGTACTGATGGACAACAGATACTAAATGTCCTAAAGACGTCTGGTGCGGCTTCCTGCAACAGATCTCTCATTGAGAGTTTACTAGGGTGAGTTCTCCTAATACAATACATCGAATATCTCCTCTTGCGAAAAGTTTTTCTAAGCACCACAAGGTACCTAAATCCAATGCGACTATATCACACTCTTACTAAAATCCTAGTCAACACAAAAGCACGGCGCCCACGGGCGCCGTGCTTTTGTATTTGCTGTATAGTTGAAAACTACGCAACAACTTCTTCTTCCTTTTTCAAAGGAAGTCCGATATATCGCAAAAGCGCTTCAGCCTCCGGCTTTGTCTTTGCTGTTGTTACAATCGTAATTGCAAGTGAGAAAATATCTTTTAGATCCTCATCTGAGCACTCTGGGAAAATTGAGTGTTCTTTGATTCCTAATGTGATATTTCCCATCTCGTCAATTGCAGTTGCTTTGAGGCCTCGGAAGTCTCGAGTCTGTGGCAATGCCACATGGATAAGCTTATCAAGGAAGCTGTGCATCTGTGCACCACGAAGCGTTACTTGGTATCCGACGATGTCACCTTCACGAAGCTTGAATGTCGCAATAGACAATCGAGCCGGTCGCGGAGATGCTTTCTGTCCTGTGATACGTGCAAGTCGATCTTCGATAATCGCAATTTTGTTTTTATCTTCGATCTTTCCTGTACCAGTTGAGACTACCACCTTCATGATTCGAGGTGCCTGCATGTTGTTTTTATACTCAAAAGTGTCCTTCAAAGAAGTGTAGACACCAGAGAGTTTTTCTTTCATCCCAGTAAAAGTTGTCATAGTAACTTTCTATATAATACTAATCTCATTTTGCTAATAATTTTCTTTGTCCCTGTGTGTTCATAACAACTTTTAACGGGACACGTTGTTTGTCATCCTGTTAGAAATCTGTGATTTCGTACGGGCCATAATGTTTGTTTCTCTTACATACGATACTCTGTTTAGCATCTCAAATTTTGATGAGATACGCGGAGCGCAAAGAGATTTTTCTCGAGTCGTACGTATAGTACGGTGAGAAAAAATCTACTGCAGTCCGACAAAGTAGGTCGCAAAATTTGAGGTGCTAAACTGTAGCTCCGCTTGGTCGAGCAATACGTACTTTCTTTGCATCTTTCCCTTCTCCTTCCATCTTGTATCCAGTACGAACTGCCTTCCCTCCTTCCATAAGTGACACATTCGATACGTGTACCGGTGCACTTTTCTCGATAATCTGTCCTTGCGAACGTGCTCGTTTGTTCTTTTGGTGTTTTGTAACTACGTTTACTCCTTCTACGATCACCTGATCGTTTGTTGGGATAGTCATAATCACATTTCCCTTCTTTCCTTTATCTTTACCAGCGATGATGATCACCTCGTCTCCTTTTTTGATTTTCATAATATGAATTTTATTATAAATATCTACACCACCTCAGGGGCAAGTGAGACAATTTTCTGATAACCAGCTTCACTTAACTCACGAGGGATTGGACCAAACACTCGGTTTGCTCGTGGCTCTCGCTTCTCTTTATCTACGAGCACCACTGCGTTGTCGTCAAATGACACGTACGATCCATCCTTACGTCGAAACGCCTTTCGCTGTCGTACGACAACACCATAGACGACTTCTTTCTTCTTAACCTGCTTTCGAGGTTCTGCAGACTGTACTGAAAGTACAACCATCTCCCCCAATTCAGCATAGCGCTTCTTAGATCCACCAAGAACCTTAAATACGCGGCCGATCTTTCCACCAGAGTTGTCTGTTATTTTCACTATTGTTTGTGGTTGAATCATACGCTTACTTAGTTACGAGTGTAAATCGCTTTCGCTTACTGATCGGTGCGATTTCTTTGATTGCGACCTTTGCTCCTACTGTTGCTGTGTTACCAGCATCATGTACGAGATACTTCTTTGTTCTTCGTTGATACTTTTTATATTTTGGATGCTTCACGTAGCGTTCTACCGCAACCGTGATAGTGTCCTGCATTTTAGAGGACACGACGGTACCTTGTAGTACTCGCCCGCCAGCCTTTTGAGCATCGGCTGGTCCACCAGCCTTCTCTTGTATTTGTGTTTGTGTTTCTGTTGCCATATTAGTCACTACTTAACATCGTTAGTTTTAGCAATGCGTACTGTCTGCTCGGTGAGTCCTCGTGCGATGTCTTTCTTTGCGTCACGAACTTTTCGTACATCACGTGTCCCCGCTCCAGCAGTACCAAATCGAAATGACCGAACTTCTTCACGTTTTTCTTCTACAAACGCTACGAGATCTTTGTCATTTTTCTTTTGTATATCTTTCATTTTTGTCATAATGCTTTTTGCGCTTATACGCGAGTATCCTCACGACGGACAAACTTTGCTTTCATAGGAAGCTTTGCAGCTGCCTTACGCATAGCTTCGCGAGCGACCTCCTCGCTTACACCGTCCACTTCAAATAATACTCGTCCTGGAGCGACCTCGAACACAAAGTGATCAGGGTCGCCCTTTCCTTTCCCCATACTTACCTCAGCTGGCTTCTTCGTGATTGGTTTGTCTGGAAATACTCGAATCCAAATCTTCCCTGTCTTACCAAGCGTTCGTGAAATCACACGTCGCGCTGCTTCAATCTGATTGCTTTTTAGGCGTGAAGGCGCTGTTGCTTTGATTCCGTATGAACCAAAAGACACTGTCACTCCTCGCGTATCAGGTCGCAGTAGTTTTTCTGGACTCTTTCGTCCCACCTGCCACTTGCGGTGCTTTACTTTTTTAGGAAATAACATAGCGGTTATGCTCGGTTAGAATGCGCGGATCGATTTGGTGTAGCCTCTGCAGAATCAGCGCTTGCGCGTCGATCTTCAAATACTTCACCTCGATAAATCCATACTTTGATACCGATTGTTCCGTACGGCAGTGCTGCGCGTACTCGAGCAAAATCAATATCTGCGCGTAGGGTTTGCAAAGGGATTCGACCTTTTTTCTGCTCTTCTCTTCGAGCCATATCAGCGCCACCAAGGCGTCCTGCAAGGATGATACGTACACCTTGTACGTCTCGGTTTGCCATTACTTTTTCGACAGTCTGCTTCATCACTCGACGAAACGGAAATCGTTTTTCAAGACCTTCAACAATCATCTGCCCCACAATTGGTGCGCTTGTTTCAGGTGAACGGATCTCTTCAATATCAATTTTAATATCAGGCTTTTCAGTCAATTTCAGTTTTCGCAAAAGCATATCAACTTCCTTCTTCAGAGTTGTTGCGCCTTCACCACTTCGCCCGATTACAAGTCCCGGTCGAGCAGTTTTGATAACAATGCGAATTGCCTTGTCATCTCGCTCGATCTCGACAGTGTCTACTGACATACCCTTCAGTTTCTTTTCAAGAAGCTTACGGATTGCCGCATCAGTACGAAGATATTCTCGATACTTCTTTTTATCAGTCGCGAACCACCGGCTTCGCCAGTCTCGGTTAATACCGATGCGCTGAATATATGGATGTGCTACATGTGTCATATTATCCGAGTTCCACAACAATGTGGCTATTACGCTTATTAATACGTGAAGCGCTTCCGCGAGCTCGTGGCATTGAGCGCTTGTACGTGATTCCTTGGTCAACAGTAACTTTTGCAATCTTCAATGTGTCTGCATTAGCTCCTTTCTGCACTGCGTTAGCGAGCGCTGAGTTGATGACCTTACAGAATGGTTCTGATGCACGTTTTTCAACAAACTTAAGTGTGTTGAGTGCATCCTTCACCTTCTTTCCTCGTACGAGGTCAGCCAAAAGGCGGACTTTACGTGGAGATTGGCGGTAGTTTTTTAATACTGCTTTCATATTTTTAGTTAGTAGTTTGTAGTCCGTAGTTTGTAGGAAATAAATCTTTGATTTATTTTTTCTACGTACTACTTTCTACCTTCTACATGCTAGGCGGCCTTAGCAGCTTTAGCAGCTGTGATTTCAGCTTCTTTCTTTTTCTGATCAAGCTCTTTCTGCATTTTTCCTCCATGTCGCCAGAACTTTGTTGTTGGTGAGAATTCGCCAAGTCGGTGTCCCACCATCTCTTCAGATGGAGTGACATCAATATGGTCCTTTCCGTTATGTACACCAAACGTGAATCCCACCATTTCAGGTGAAATTTCAGCTGCTCGCGACCATGTCTTGATAGAACCTAACTCCCCTGGTTTCTTACCAGCGATTTTCTTGAGAAGTTTCTCATCAATATTTGGTCCTTTGTATAGTGATCGTGACATAATTAAGGGGTCAATCGGCTAAAAATCGTAATCTACTTCGTTGGGCTGCGCAAAATTTTCCTCAACGTACCCTGAGTACGTCTCCAAATATTTTGCTTGCCCGCCTCGTATCTTATCGATTTTAAGCCGATTTAAACGAGTAAAACAAACTAGATAATCTAGAATGTGTGTATAAAGAAATCTATGCGCTCAGAGTGTGGTTAACGGCCACAGTACTAAAGATTTCCAGTTTGGAAAGTGCCCTTCGGGTACTTTCCGCGTACAGATCAGGCTGCCAGGCTTAATCTATACTAGATTCGGAACGCGGTTAGAATACGCGAAATAGGTATATTTGTCAACACAATACTCTAATATAAAAGGCGGAGCAGACGACCACACTCAATATTCCGACAATGGGTATACCTGCGAACATGTTCGGAAAACATTTCTATACACCTGTAACAAAGTCCCGCTTCTTGAGTATGCTTCGCAATAAGTCTTCGCCCACAATCGGGAGTAGTGCATTTGGTCTGTTTTTCCATCTTGTTTACACCCTCCTTGTAAACGGTTATCCAATATTAAACCCGTTCTTTCTGCACTCGTGTCTGAAACAAATTATTCGAACTC
>JBLHGD010000009.1:0-24273 GCA_047616585.1 Candidatus Azotimanducaceae bacterium | reverse complement strand
GTGTTCCTAATTTCAGTAAAAAAACAAACCCACCTAGCAACTGGAAGGTTCGTTAACCTTGTTGCTGGCGGGTATATAACTAATCGGTCAGATCAAAGTCGGGACCAAGTATCTGCTTTAATTGAGCCAGCGCTCTGACACGCCAATTTTTAATGGTTCGTTCAGCGACACCGTGCCTGAGTGCCACCGATCTCTGAGTTTCCTTCTTGTCGTCATCGCAATAAATACAACTACGGATAACATCTGCATCGCGCTCGCTTAGCTGCTCCAGCGCAGCATCAAGAAGACGACGCCTCTCTGGAGCCCACTCTGCATCCTCTACCAATTTAGCAGGATCGATTGCGTTCTCGTCAACGAGATGCCGTTGATGCGTAGTGGTTGACCCATCCTCATGAGTTTGAGATGGATCAAAATCACGTGCACGCAGAGAGAGGCGCAGATCCATTTCGAGAACATCTGCAATTGAAACACCGAAGTGCTCTGCAAGTCCTTCAGCCTCAAGTCGTGTGAGCGGACCAATATCTACTTTACTAATCCATAAGTTAAAGAACAACTTCTTGCGCGTCTTTGATTCTGGCACTCTTACCATGCGGTGATTGTCCATGACAAAAGCGCGAATCTCCGCTTTAATCCACTTCGGTGCATAAGAGTACAAACGCACTCCAACATCTGGATCAAATTTTTCAACGGCTTTCATGAGACCAATGGTGCCTTCCTGAATCAAATCAGCTGCCGGCAACCCAAAACCACGGTGATAGCGACGTGCGATTTTTATCACAAGACGCAAGTACGCATAGAACATCATCGTAGCTGCATGCGCATCCTTAGTCTTTCTGCACGCTAACGCAAGAACTCGTTCTTGTTCAGCGGTTAGACGTGGTAGCTTGTTAATTGAATGATCTTCAAATCCACGTAGACCACCAACAAGCATGCCGAGGGTCAAGTGATCAATGTTTGATTTTGTATAACTCATTGTTCCTGCCCCCTTTGAAGCTGTTGATGAACCGTCCTCCTACAGGATAGCTTATTTATAGATTAAAGAAAGGGATACGTTATTTCTCGCTACCGAAGACAATTTTAATCTGGCGTCAAATATCATTGCCGACGCAAAATTACAACAACATGTATCCAATGAATAAAAAAGCAGGCGTGCTCTCATGAGCACGCCTGAAGTTCATCTTGTGTTGAGACCTGGGGTCCACTGATTCCCTCCTCCTTGGAAACTAAATACATGACAGATGTAGGCAGACTTTCTGTTCCAACATTCCCTGTCGTCCGTGCTGCATTTTTCTGCGCGGCTTGCATTCTCTGCAGTTTGGCGTTTCTTCCCAGCATCCAAACTGTCTGCTCGTACCTGCATCCGTGCGCAGCGACGTTTTGCTGCGGCACACGCATCATTACGACTCAGGTATCCCCGTTCGTACACTGAAACGCCGTGCATATTTTCAACAAGACACGAAGCGGCTGAAACTGACGCGGACACTATCGACAGAACAAAACACACCAACAAATGTAAGCATTTCACCGAAAGCTCCTCATGAAGGTCTTATGTCCACGTTAGCATGCTTGGGTAATGTAATGATGAGTTATGCCCCATTTCCAAATTCGCTTGTAGTTACTGGAATCTCCCAATGAAAAGCAGTTATGCTATTTGATATATCTGCCGCCTTACAGTCGCTGTCCGTCTTACAGACGCCGTTCAGGTTGTCGCTACTACGTAGCTGTCAGCCTTCTGAAACAATACATAAGTATTGTTTCAGCCTTGTCAGTACTTCTTTCGTAAACTCAAGAAATTCTAGGCAAGGTCTTGCGAAAGTCTCCCAGACTTTCTCACCTGTAGGCAAAGCATACAGTGTGGCCTCGCGCGGTTATGCAGACGTCTGGCAACAGAAAGATAGTGGACTCCAAAGCCACTTGTATGTAAAGCATACAGGTGACTCGCGCTCGGTCATAAAATAGTCTCGGCGGAGCCGAACAGAACACAGAGAAAAGAGAGCCTGGAAGTTAGATAGAGTTTATTGCCACTTGTATGCAAAGCATACAGTGTGGCCTCACTCGGATATGCAGACGTCTGGCAAAGCCAGACTGGCAACAAAAAATAAGCCGCAAGAAAGTGAACTTTCTTGCGGCTTATATTTTTGTTGCCCTCGTGCTCCGCACTCGGCACATCTCTCGTATCGGAGCCACCTGTCAGACTCGAACTGACGACCTACTCATTACAAGTGAGTTGCTCTACCAACTGAGCTAAGGTGGCTTATTTACTTTCTCTACAGTACTACACTGGTCTCTAAATCAACGTGGCTAACGTTACCTCATCCCCAGCCAGAGGCTGGTCCGCCTCTGGCGGAAACTGAGCTAAGGTGAAGAAGCGTGGGACGCTTACGCAAGACCTTTTGAGATAGATTGCAAAGCAATATATCCAAAAGGTGTACAGTGCCTGTAAGGCAGCTACGTAATCTATTTCCGTTACTAAAATCGGACTGGGTTATTATTACAATAATCCTCAAAAAAGCAAGGAACTAATGCAAACGTCGCTTTCTTTTCTCTTCGTCACTTAATGCGGTTTCCTGTTTATACGTCGCGATAGCATCAAGGTGATTGTCTTGAGATTTCTTTTTCATCACCTTCGCAACACGTTTGTTGCGCAACTGTAGATGAGAGAGGTACCCACCAATTTTCGTAAGAAAAAAAATACTCACACTCAGTATCTTATGCAGAATGAAGTGAAACGTGACTCGAATCACTCCAGCACCGAGGTGCCGAAACATATACGATATTTTGTGTGAACACCACACAACTGCCAGATCTAGCTTTGCACGTGTCCCACTGAGCAACATCCTGTGGTTTCGTGACTCCTCAGCTCTGAAAAGAGCCAGAAGAAGAAGAAGTACTCCTGTGCTTACCCCAATGACTGTAAACCCAAGCGTCATGCTTTCTAAAATTATTTAATTGAAGCTCGGCTAATAGATACGATAGATACATTTTCACCAAATTTCTGCACCGCGCCACTTACCATCTCTCCGATAGTTGTATCTGGATTCTTAATGAAATCCTGTTCCAAAAGAATCTGTTCCTTGAAATACGAGCTCAACTTACCTTCAAGAATTTTTTCCTGCATCTCTGCTGGCTTATCCTTTGCTTCCTCACCAAATACTTCTTTTGCTTTTTGGAGTGCTTCAGGTGTTAAATCTTCTCGAGAAATATACTTAGGATCTTGCGCTGCAACATGCATCGCAATGTCTCGTGCAAGTGTTGCGAACTCTTCATTTTTTGAAACAAAGTCTGTCTCACATGCAACATGTACCATTGCCGCGACTTCATTTGTGTTGTGTGTGTATACGCCGATAGTACCAGCGCCAAGTTCACGATCAGACTTTTTATCTGCCGCTTCACTACGCTTCTTCTTGAGAATGATAGTCGCCTTCTCCATATCACCAGAGGCTTCCTCAAGTGCCTTTTTGCATTGCATAACCGAGATACCAGTTTTATCACGCAATTCTTTGATCTGTGCTGAAGTAATTTCCATGAAAATGAACAATTAGTTTGTGTTAGTAAAATCATTGTGTGCAATGCACACTTTTAGTCCTCTACGCTCGAGATCTAGGACGAGAGTCGTTGTTTCGACTTCGATTTTCGTTTGGTCGAGCCACAGGCTTTGGCACGTATTCGGATCTGCCCGCAATATACGCATCGGTTAGTTCATTCATTACCAGTGTAATACTAGATTGCAGTGCGTCATTAACCAATACTGGATGAGTAACCTGTGAAAGATTGTTGTCAGAACTGAGCACTCCAATAACAGGGATCCCAACGTCCGTTGCTTCTTGAATAGCAATAACGTCGTGTCGAGGATCAACTACGAGCATCATTTGTGGAATGCGTTCGAGTGCCTTGATTCCGCCGAAGTTAAACATCAGCTTATCTAGCTCGCGACCAATAACCACACGTTCTTTTTTTGTGTACTTTCGTTCAAGCTCTCCTGACTCTCCTTCCTGTGTGAGGGTCGCAAGTCGACTCAGTCGCTTTTTGATCTCACTAAAGTTAGTAAGCATGCCGCCAATCCATCGATTTGTGACATATGGCATTTCAGCTCGGATTGCTGCGTCGGTTACAATTTTTGAAGTTTCGTCTTTAGTAGAGACAAATACAACTGTTTTTCCTTCACGTCCTGCTGCGTTTAGTACTGCTTTTGCATCCTCGATTAAGACTGAAGTCTTCTCGAGATCGAAGATATCTGTTCCTTGCTTGTTCCCAAATAAGTATGGCTTTACCGTTGGGTGACGGCGACTCTTTGAAAAACCAAAATGCGCACCTGCGCTAAAGAGGCGTTCTATAAGTGTTTTGTTATCTTGTGTATCTGTTGACATAATATAAATATGAACGCATACCGCGCGTTAGTGGGCATGATGCTACCATGCCACGGCTTATTCTGCAATATCTTTTGCCACTTCCTGTAGTGCCCGGAAAATTGGATCCAGTGCTCCTCCAAGGGTCGCTTCAATCGTGTGCCATGACTCTTTAATACGGTGGTCGGTAATACGGTTTTGTGGAAAATTGTACGTTCGGATCTTTTCTGACCGATCTCCAGTCCCGATCTGATTTTTACGCACCGCAGCATGCTTCTTGACCTCCTCCTCCTCATGCGCCATTTCAAGCTTCGCAATGAGCATCGCCATCGCCTGCTCTCGGTTTTTAAGCTGTGAACGTCCTGATTCACATCGTACATCAATACCTGTCGGGCGGTGAATCACACGTACTGCTGTTTCAACCTTGTTGACGTTCTGCCCACCTGCTCCTCCCGATCGAGAAAATTCCATATCAATATCACTCGGATTGATATCAATCGTAGGTTTCTTGCGCATTGGAAGAATCGCCACTGATGCGGTTGAAGTATGGATGCGGCCCGCCTTTTCTGTGACCGGAATTCTCTGCACTCTGTGTACACCAGTTTCATAGCGAAGTGCGTCATACACGGCTCCACCTAAGATCTCAAACGTCGCTTCCTTGTACCCTCCTGAAGTCGACTGAGATTCTGACTGCTTGCTTGTTTCCCACCCTTTGATCTCTGCGTACTTAATGTACATCTCCGCTAACTGGAGCGCAAACAGCGAAGCTTCGTCTCCTCCTGCTCCTGCGCGGACTTCAAGCATTACACCGTATGGCTTTGCCTCCTCTTCGCGCGAGGACTCAACAATACGATCCATCTCGGTGTACTGCGTATCTAGCTGCTTAGTTATTTCGAGAATCTCCTCTGCTGCCATTTCTGCCATCTCCGGATCGGATTCACTAAGAGCCTGTGACTCTGCCAGCTTTGCAGCGGTGTCGTCATATTGCGTCATTAAAAACTGTGTCTTTTGATGCTCGCGAAATGCTTGTAGTTTTTCTTCAGAATGCTCCATATATTCAATAGTACTATATTACCAACGCAAAAGCCGCCCAGCACCTACAAAATGGTGCGGGGCGGCTTTTGTCGTTACGCCTTTTTCTTACGCACTGTTGATTGAGCTGCTCGCGCCTTGTACTTCTCTACACGTCCTGCAGCGTCCATAACCTTCTCAGTTCCAGTATAAAATGGATGCGACGCACTTGATACGTCTACGTGTGCAATTGGATACTCCTTACCGTCAGTCCATTTTTCAGTTTTGTCTGTTGCGATTGCTGATGCAACAAGAAAACGATCTCCACTTGAGTTATCGTGGAAAATTACCTGTCGGTGCGAGTCTGGGTGAATATCTTTCTTCATATGTGGGCAGTACTATACCAGAATTAAACTGTTATGCAACAGACTAGGACTATCCTCCTGACAAAATTCTAATCTCGTTATCAAGTCGTGCTTTTCTTGCCATTACATTATCTCCATACGGATGGTTAATTGGATTTTTTGCTCCTGCCCACCCAGAGAAATACCGTATAGCCGCAGTCCATTCTGCATTATAGTTTCCTGCAACAGCTCCATTATCACGCATGAGTAAGCCTGTTGCCATAAACGCGTCTTGATTCTCGAATGGATTTGACGGCCTACTCCCTCCTGTTAAAACGCGGATTGCATCACTACTCTTATCGTATTCCCAACCATTTCCTACATTTACAATACCTCCATAAATCGCCCACGTGGAAGGGATAAACTGCGAAGGACCCATTGCTCCTCCCCAACCGATACGCTCCCCGCGCCGGATCCACGGACAAGAGATTTGTTGACTACGTGGATTGAATCCAAGAACATCAGCAACGACCTCAAACACTGGTTGATCGCGATCTGGATGCATCACATCCCTTCCGTGCACAACGTCATCGTAAATGCACGAACCAATATTTGATCCATAAGATGATTCTTGCTCGAGTATTGCCAATATCAACGATGGCGAGACTCCTGTTTTACTGCTAGAGAGTTGCGCAAACGCAACCGCATCAGGAAACGGAATAGCAGCACCTCCACCTGAGAGCTGGAATAATGCTGCACGGAGCTGTGAAGCAGATTTTTGCTGTGCCTCAAGCAATTCTTGGTATGAATCTTCTTCACCCTGTGTGACAGCTAAGATCTGAGCTTTTGCTGCCTCTTTCTGTTCAATTGCTGTTTTCTCCTCTTCCTGTAAATCTTTCAATTCAGCTTCGGTGAGTTTCTTCTCCTCTAAAGAGTTTTTTTGTAACTCAGTATCAAACTTGATTTCTTCAAGGGCTTGTAGTGAATTTTTTAGCGATTCATTCACCGCTCGAAAACTTTCAAAGTCCTCAAAGAATTCAGAGAAGTTTTTGTTACTCAACAATACCTCTATCAATGAGAAGTCATCTACCTCTTGTGTTTTTCGTATCAATTCTGAAAGTGACTGGCGCTGTGTCCCGAGACGTTCAGTGAGAATTTCAATCACGATTGCTTTATCACCAATTTGATTAGTTAATTGGTCGATAGCAACTGAACGGGCCTGTATTCCGAGCTGTGCTTTAGTAACTTGCGCATCTATGATGTCCAGATCTCGCTCAAGTGATTGGCGTTCAAGTTGCTTGTCTTCAACCAAGACTTGTTGCTTTAGAATTTGACGTTCGATATTCTGTAATTCAGTTTCAATCCGTTTCTTCTGCTCCGCCTCAGTTTCTCCAAAGGAAATAGCCGGGATCGATGCGACCCCCATCAAAGCAATTACAATAAGTAGATTTTTCACAGATCTACAGTATACCAACGTGGACCTTATACGACAAAGAAAAAAACCTCACGAGAGGTCTTTTTCTTTGTGCGAGATTGTGTTTACTCCTTTTTTTCTTCAGCAGCTGCATCTCCGGCCTCTTCTCCCTTACCTTTCGCTTCCACCTCTACAGCATCCATATCAACCGCCACAACCTCTTCAGGTTCTTCTTCACGTGCAGCAGACACATTAACGACAACATCCTCAATATCATTTCCAATAGTCACACCTTCTGCCACGACAAGATCATTCACTGTAATTTGCGACATTTCTTCCGTAAGGACTGAAAGATCAACCTCAATGTGTGAAGGAAGTACGCTCGGACGACACGTAACTTCCACGTCGTGTAGAACCTTATTGACAGTTGCTCCAGATTTTTCTACTGGCGCCTCCCCAATGAATTCAAGTGCTACGTTCGTTGTGAGCTCCTTGCCACGTTCAATCGCATAAAAGTCTACGTGTTCCACGCCTCCCTTTTCTGCATTAAATGCAACATCATGCACCAGTACCTCAATATCTTCACCAAGACCCTTGAGGGTGATAATAGTTGACTCACCCGATTCTTTAAGTGTCTTTTCAAATGTTCTCTTATCTAAAGAAAGAGAAATTGACTCTTGTTTTGGACCATACACAACACCCAGCATTGCATCTGCTGCTTTCGGTGTTTTTTTATCTCGCTTTGTTACATCTAATGTGACTGTCATAATATGAATTTCTTTATGGCAGATACCATACCATATATGCGTAAAATCTCAATAGCTCGTTTCGTACTGTGCGAAGCACAAATCGCATCATGCGATGCGATTTGTGCTTCGATCTGATTACCTCGAGCCTTCCTTCTTTAAGCGACTTTGTTCGGCACTTCTTCTCCAGCGAGAAATGCAATCACATTCGACGCTGCAATTTCTGACATTTTTCCTCGTGTTCCGATTGTAGCTGATGCAATATGAGGAGTGATGGTCACATTCTCCAGCTCACTTAATCCAGGAGCGAATGCTGGCTCTTCTTCAAACACATCAATTCCAGCCCCGGCAATCACATTGTTCTGCAATGCTTCAACAAGAGCTTTCTCGTCAACAACTGGACCTCGTGAGGTATTAATCAAGTATGCAGTATCTTTCATCATTGCAAGTCGTTCTGCGTTGATTAGATGTGTGGTCGACTCCAAGAGTGGCACATGTACTGACACAACATCAGCCTCTTTCATAACCTCATCTACCGTTTCTCGAAACGAAGCTCCTGCATCTTTCTCAATAAACTCGTTAGGCTTTATGTCGTAATAGATCACATTCATATCAAGCCCCTTGTGTGCTCGCACCGCAACACCAGTACCAATCCGGCCTGCACCAAGAATTCCTAATGTCTTGCCTTTGAGATCACTTCCAAGTAGAAGCTCAGGAGCCCATCCATCATACTTCCCTGCTCGTGCAAATCGATCTCCTTCAGCAACTCGCTTAGTAACACTCATAATAAGCGACAGAGCATACTCAGCAACTGTGTCGGTTAGCACACCGGGTGTGTTGGTGATTGTAACTCCAGCGGCCACAGCATCGTCAGTATTGATGTTATTAAACCCAACTGCGTAGTTCGCAAAAATCTTTGCCGATGGGACTGCCGCAAACACAGCGGCATCAATTGGATCTGTCAGAAGACATAAAACCGCATCGTACGGCTTCTCTCCTACTGCCTGCAGAAGCTCCTCCTTTGTTAATACTCCATCTTTCTCGCTTACCGTCACTTCGTGACCTGCTTCCTTTAACATTGTAATACCCACTTCTGGAATCTTTCTCGTTACGTATACCGATGCCATAAAAATTTCTTAGTCTGTAAATAACCACATAATAATACCATGTGTAATCCATCGCTGATGGTACAATAGTATCTATATGTCACAACAATATGATTTCGTCGCTTTAGGCGACATGGTGGTCGACGCATTTATTCAACTCAGTACAGATGAAGCTGACGTATCAGTAGATCTTGATACGGGAAGAAAAACCCTTCAAATGTCCTTTGGTAACAAATTGCCATATGAAGACGTCACCGTTGTTAATGCGGTTGGTAATTCACCGAATGCTTCGGTCTCTGCACACAGACTTGGTCTGCAATCTGCACTTATCACAAACGCTGGACATGATAGCCGCGGAAAAGACTGCCTCAATGCACTACGCCAAGAAGGAGTCCATACTGACTACGTAAAAATCCATGAGGGGAAAGAAACAAACTATCACTTTGTGTTGCGATACGGTCCAGAACGAACCATCCTTATTAAGCACGAGCAGTACCCGTACATGCTTCCTGAATTCGAAACGCCACCACGATTTATCTACTTCTCATCAATCGGTGAACATGGGTTTGATTTTCATGCTGAAGTTGCAAAATATGTTGCAGAGCATGAAGAAACAAAACTTGTGTTTCAACCGGGCACCTACCAAATCAAACTCGGTCATGAAAAATTGAAAGATCTATATGCGGTTACTGACATCTTTTTCTGCAACAAGGAAGAGGCCCAACTAATTCTCGACACAGAGGAACAAGATATGCCAACTCTTATCCGAGAATTTAAAAAACTTGGACCAAAGATGCCCGTTATTACTGACGGTCCACAAGGCGCATTTGTAGTTGATGAGAACGATGTTGCATGGCACATGCCTATGTACCCGGATCCGGCCCCTCCAGTAGATCGAACGGGCGCAGGAGATTCATTCTCTTCGACATTCACGACCGCCATAGCGCTTGGAATGACACCTCAAGAAGCGCTCGCATGGGGTCCGGTAAACTCGATGTCTGTCGTGCAGCACATTGGTGCACAGAAGGGACTGCTGACACGCGAAGAACTCCTTGAGCACCTCAAGAACGCCCCTCCTGAATACAAGGCACGTCAAAGATAAGTAACGCCTTAGCAACAGGCCGGAAGCAAAGCTTCCGGCCTTTTGCTATATCACTAGAATTTCCAGGATTGACACGTTTGGATAAAGTTCGAGGTGAGAAGTGACTAAATGTCACTTCGCAAGACCTTTTGAGGTAGACCTAAACAAAAGGTATACCGTTCCCGTAGGGAAACGACGAGCGAGAACATGAGTCGTATTTAACATACGGTGAATGTTTGAGCGAGGAAAACAACGAAGAAATTTGCCAAACGTGTAGATCCTGCTACAAAAACTCCTGCACTCTCCTCACAATCCCTTCGGCATCCATACCAAAGTGTATGAATAATTCATCGATATTTCCTGACTGACCAAACGAGTCATCCACACCGACTTTCACCACTCGAATTGGATTATTCTCAGAGACGTGTTCTGAAACAGCACCTCCCAATCCTCCAGCGCGCTGATGCTCTTCAACGGTTACGATCATCTCGTACTCGGAAGAAAGCTGATCAAGCAAAGCAGTGTCAAGCGGCTTGATGGTCGGCATCGCAACAACTGTAGTTCCAACACCTGATTCGTTGAGTGTCTTTCCTGCTTTAAGCGCATTATGCATCAATATACCCGAAGCAACGATTGCTACCTTTTTTGGAGCGTCTGCCTGCGGGTGCATGTACACCTCTCCTTTACCAAACACAAATGGCGAATCGGCTGTAGTTACAACAGGAGTGTTTTCACGTGCAAGACGAATATACACAGGACCTTTGTACTCAGCAGCCCACAACACAGCTTTTTTAGCTTCGTGTGCGTCGCACGGAGCGATAACCACCATACGTGGGATCATACGCATAATCGCAACGTCTTCAATGGCTTGGTGCGTGGCACCGTCAGGCCCTACTGACACTCCTGCGTGGGCTCCGATAATCTTCACATTGGAATTATTGTATGCAATGGTCGTGCGTACCTGCTCCCAGCTTCTTCCTGGTGAAAACATCGCATATGAGGCAATAAACGGAATCTTTCCCATTGCTGCCATACCTGAGGCTACTGATGCCATATTCTGTTCTGCAATACCACACTGCACAAAGCGCTCTGGAAATGCTTCGCCAAATAAATGTGTGCGTGTTGATGCAGTTAAGTCCCCGCACAGCGCAACAATTTGCTTGTTTTTCTCTCCAGCTTCAAGAAGCCCGTCTCCGTATCCGTTACGATTCGGTAGTTGCTCGATACTTGTCTCAAAAAGTTTAGGATTTAAATGTTTTGCTAGTTCCATGGTTTAGTTAGTAGTTAGTAGTCTGTAGTTCATAGTATCTACCGACTAATCAATATCTGCAGCCTCTATTGCTCCCGATAATGTCCGCAATTTCTGCAGAGCAACCTTTGCTTGCTCACCCTTTGGCACTCGATCCTCTGGCCCTTTCCCCGGAGGGTTACCATGCCAACGAAAATCTCTCTCGAACACATCAACGCCTTTTGAAGCGATCGTGTGCGCGATGATAATAGACGGCTGGCTGTAGACTGCCTGAGCTTTTCCAATTGCGTCATTAACACTGCGAATATTGTGCCCATCAACTTCCTGCACATCAAAGTTAAATGCTGCTAACTTCTCAGAGAACGGCTCGAGCGGCATTACATGCTTTGTGTAGCCATCAATTTGAATGCCATTACGGTCAACAATCAAAATCAGATTATGCAGCTGCTCTTTACCTGCAAGCATTGCTGCCTCCCACATCTGCCCTTCGTCCCATTCGCCATCGCCAGTAATACAATATATGTACTTCGATGAATATTCATTATCCATACGTTCTGCAAGTGCCATCCCTACCGCTTGGGAAACTCCACTTCCAAGTGGACCTGAGCTAGTCTCAATACCTGGGAGCAATTCTTTATGCGGATGCCCCGGCAAGCGTGAACCGAATTTACGTAGCGTAAGTAACTCTTCAACATCAAAATATCCCGAGTGTGCCATCGCTGCATACAACACAGGACAAATGTGCCCGTTACTTAACACCACTCGATCTCGATCTTCCCAATCTGGATTTTTTGGATCATGTTTTAAAACTTCAAAGTATAACAATGCAAATATATCGGCCATGCCTAAAGGTCCGGCAGTGTGCCCACTTCCAGCTTCCACAAGCATTTCAATAACACTCTGACGGATTTCATTTGCCTTGACTTCCAGGTTCTTAACTTCTGTTTGATTGAGATATTGCATAGTTCCTCCTCAGTATAAAGTACAAATGGTTTTCAGACAGCCCATACTGTTCATAGTCGCACTACTCTGTAACAAGTGATTTAAGGTGCGCGTATGCAGCTTTAGGATCATCCTGTTTTGCAATTGCTGAACCAGGTGCAAATCGATTTACACCAGCATCATATAAAGACTTAATAGTATCAGCGTTCACAGACCCATCAACTGCAATTTGAAGTTCTGGGTAGTGCGAGCGAAGCGTTTTTGCTGTTTCTAGTGTCCGCTGATCAAACGGCTGACCTTGTTTCCCCACATGCACAATACCCATGATCTGCACGAAATCTATTTTTTCTACATATTTCTCGACTTCTGAAATCGGCACGTCATTTGTAAACGCTAAACCAATCTTGTATCCATGCGTGCGGGCGTGCGCAATGATATCTTCATATACTTCCGTACTTCCCATATGTACAATCACACGTGCAACACCGAGCGCGACAAACGCATCAAGGTATTGCTCTGGTTTTTCAACCATACAATCCATTTCAATATCAAACTGTTCGACAATCTCTTTGAGCCTCTTCAGATCTTCCAGCGGGTTCACTTCAGTAAAAGGCCAGCTAATGGCAGGTACGAACTTATTATCAACAATATCAATCTGAAGCTCAGGTACACACCCACGAAGTGCCCAAGCGAGCGAGTGAATTTCTTCAAATGATGCAGCTGGAAGTGACGGGACGATGGATATCATACTATTTGTTCATTATAAAAATACTGCATCAAGATACTAATACATGTGATCAGTGATTTTCTTCACACTTTCAACTCTGCGTGCATATTTCTCATCTGGAAGAGGCTGAGTCGCAAGCCACACCTTAGCCATTTTCTTTAGTTGTTCTTTACTGACGAATCGCGCACCCACCGAAAGTACGTTTGCATCATTATGCTCACGTGAAAGCTTTATGATCTCCGCATCACCTCCATAGTACACAACTGCGCGCACTCGTTTAAAACGATTTGCAAGCATTGCTTCACCCTGTCCTGATCCACCAAAAATTATTGCCTTATCAGTATCTGGATTCTTTGATACAGCCTGTGCAGCAAGTTTTATATAGTCAGGATAATCATCCAGAGGATCGTGCTCTGTTGCACCACAATCAGCGACCTCAAATCCTTCCTCTTCAAGATACGCTTTGAGTACATTTTTGTGATCAAATCCCGCATGATCAGTTGCAAGATAAATGGTTCCCATGATTAATTTCCAGCTTTTGCGTTAAAGAATTTCGAGATCGCCTGCACATGCTCAACAAGAGTGTGTGTGTAACTTGTTTCATTGTCATACCATGCAAGTACTTTCACAAGATTTCCTCCTACTACGCGTGTAAGCGCCAAGTCTGCGATAGAGGCAAAACGCGCGCCTATTATGTCGGAAGACACAATTGGTTCTTCGGTAACTGCAAACAGGTTCTTCCACTGGTCTGACTGTGCAGCTTTTTTCAGCGCTTCGTTAACTTCTTCAACGGTTGTGTCACGCGAAGCTATAAAAGTAACATCAACAATTGAACCTACAGGGACCGGCACGCGCATTGCAATACCATCAAACTTACCCTCAAGTTCAGGGTGCGCGAGTGTGGTAGCTTTTGCCGCCCCAGTAGATGTTGGAATAATATTCTGTGCTGCAGCCCTCCCCTTGCGAAAATCCTTCTTTGGACCGTCAATTATGGCTTGTGTCGATGTGTACGCATGCACTGTATTAAGTAATGCTTTTTCGATACCAATGCTTTCCTTTAGAATTGCAACAAGTGGACTGGTTGCATTTGTGGTGCACGACGCATTTGAACTAATGGTGCATGTCGATAAATTTGAATCGTTAACCCCCATTAGGATGGTCGCTCCTGTGACACCCGCTGCTACAGGATCATCCTTCACCGGAGCTGAAATAACCACCCGCTTTGCACCCGCCTCAAGATGTAGTTTAGATTTTTCGTAACTTGCAAAAAACCCGGTTGCTTCAAGCACTACATCAATGTTCATTGTGCCCCACGGAAGATCCTTCGGGTCTCGTTCCTGTACAAAAGCAATTTTTTTACCATTTACAATAAGTTCATTGTCCCCAACAGAGACCTCATACGGACCTCGACCATATGCAGTGTCATAGGTAAGGAGATATGCTAAGTTTTCTAAATCTCCAAGATCATTGATTGCTACAATCTCAAAATTTGGATTGTCGTACGCCATGCGGAAAAATGTTCTCCCAATTCTGCCGAACCCATTAATTGCTACTTTTGTCATTAAAAAATAATTAGTATTAGTAAGTTCTATAACTATACGTTAGCGCATCAGGTTTCTAAAGAGTAGTAATCCTCATGTTTTTCTTTTCCCATACGTCTATACAAAATAAACAACAAAAGTAAGACAAGGAAAATGAGTAAACCAAATCTGTAATCCCTCATTAGTCCAATAAATCCAGACGACGCTTCATTCTTATCACTCACGCCACTGATCAATTCTTCTACATCTACATCTACCTGACCGTCAACTGCAAAGAGTTCCTGTGTTTTAAAATTGAACACCTCAGTATGCACACTATACGTCCCGGACTCACCCAGCGGGCCAATACGTGCTACATATGACTCTTTCTGGGGATCAATTCTAAGTAAGAACGAAAACACTTTTCCACTCTCCAAAGGATGTTCGAGTGTCATCACGATAGTTTTCAAATGCTCTGGCAGTAACTCATACGGGATTGAAATTGTCGTATCCAAACCACCCTGTAGTGTAATCACGCCCTCAATCACCGGTACCCTCTCACCATTCTGGCTGAAGCGAATATCGTCAAATACAAACACTGGTAAACCATCAATCGTAGTTGTTGCAGGAGTTCCAACTGTCACAATCTGTGGATCAGATTTGTCCACGACACCTCTAACAACTGAAGTCACAGCACCAGAAGAAATATTGCCTGCAGTGTCATACGCAAATACTGTGTAATATCTTTTGACTCCCTCTTCGAGAGTGCGTTCATCTTGTACTGCTTCAGCAGTTCCATCGTACACCAACCAGCCATCGGCAATATGTGTCGGATAAAAATAATCACTACTTAATACTCGGACATGTGAAAAATCATCAATATCTGGATTCGTCCACGTTAATGCTGCACCCAAGCCTTGTAACTGCGCACGGAAATCTGAAACATTGGGAGGAGGTTCCGTATCAGGCCCTGAATCAGTTTTAATAGTTAGCGTACGTTTGAGCTCTTCACGTGAAAATCGATCTATGAGATAAATTTCTATTTCATATATAGTTCCAGGCTCAAGTCCATCAATGATCGTATGATGACGTTCCTTGAAAATTTCAGTGGCTGTAAAGCCCCCTTCATAATCTCGTGTTCTTCCCCAACGAACTATTGCTCTGGTGTAGACATTTGTATCAAAAGACACCTCAATGGAATGCTGGGTCGGACTATCCACGAGATTAATGATTTCTATGTCTCGTACACTGTATCCACCGTCACGAACAGGGGTCGTAGTTGCAATTGGAGCAGCCGATGGCGCGAGTGTAGTAGTAGCCAGAGCTGCTGTTGGGGTCGCATAATTAAAAGAGGTATCAAACGCAGTTATAAAATAAGTATAGAGCGTACTTGAAGACAGTCCTGTATCAGAATACGAAGAGAGCGTAGTTGTCGCAATCTGCGCAGCATCTCGAAATACTTGATATCCCCCGACACCAACATTGTCAGAAGATACGTCCCACACAAGATCAATCTGACTGACACTAATAGGAGCAACAGCAAAGTTTGCAGGCACTGTTGGGGGCGTACTGTCGATAGTCCCAACCACTGTTTGACTGACGATAAAGTCGTCGCTGGATTGCGCATGTATAAAAAGCGGAGAAAGCAAAAACACCGTGCACACAAATGCATATAAAAAGAAAAGATGTTTGAGAATCATAATGCAAGGAGTGTCACCGTTGTGGTTGCAACATATGTTCCTGGAGCTTGTACAACTGATGACCCTATCCCTACCTTAAAGTATATCGTAGTGTCGGTTCCTGTTGGTTGATTAGGTGAAGAACTTTGAGAAATAACTTCGGCGGTTGTAGAGAGCCCGTCCCAACAAGCTGTTGTAGATGCTGAGCCGCTTATATTACAAGCCGCTCCATTTGTCTGGAAGTTCTGCACGACATGTGTCCCAAATGGCGAATAGGCAAAATGCGCGTCACTGGTACCGGTTGTAAAAAAGAGATCTGGATCACCTCCTGGAACATAGTCAGCAACAGTATTTGCTCCGCTTGTCATTGAAGGATTGTCTGACGCTTCAAATGTGAGTTGATATCCAGACGGGCTGTCAGTAGTCGCAGTGAGAGTGCTGGAGCCATTACTTTCCCCTCCTCCAATTCCTGGGAGAGAAGGAAACATGACAACATCAGGCACAGCTGAGAGTACCAAATACACTTCCTGCATTTGTTGGTATCCTGCACGTAAGCTGTAGGTTGTACTATCAGATGGACCTGATGCAATTTCACCAGCAGTTGACTCAAGCGAGTAATTAGTCGACGACGAAAGACCTCCACCGATATTGATACTATCGCTCTGGATTTGAAAGTTGGTACTACTTCGCACCTGTGCCTGCACGCTGTGCAGAGAGAAAATTCCTATCAGGACAACTATTGGGGCTACAAAGAACAAAGAACGCATACTCAAAATCAATTATCCTTTCTCTTAAATTCAAATTTTCTAAAGAAGCCTCTGGTAATAAAGAAAAGTACAAATAGGACAGCTAGTCCCCCGAGCACGATTTTCCATGGAATCACCCAAAAAGTGATTGTCTGTTCGTCGACAATGTCATCGTACCCACGATTCAGTTTTAATGTTGCGGTATATCGTCCATACAGTAATTCACGATCCCAAGATACATCACGAAGTCGAAGAGACTGCGGGAGTGTGAACCATGGCTCAAGTTCAACGAACCCAACTTCTTCATTAAGCATATTCCAAATACGAAGTTCCCCGTATGGGTTGAGATGGATCGAGCCAGAGTTCTCGTATACCATTTGGAAATCTATCGGACCATTTTGAAACCACTTTTGATTATTAAATGTTGAAAAGTCCTGCAATCCACCACTCTCGTTTGCTTCTCCAGGAATCGTCACAAAGAAGAGTGCCCCAATACGACTCACAATAGCTGGGGAAGGTGCTGTATTTGATTCTAATCCAGTATTTGCTTGTTGCGTGAGTGTATTAACAAGGACACTGCCATAGCGACCACCAGGCTCGGCATCTTCTGGTATGCTCACCGTGACAGGCACAACCGCACGAAGATTTCGATCGAGCTCAAAAGTCGCATGTGGAATTGATATATAGTCCTTAAGAGTATACGGACCTGTATCATCGCCAAGCAGCAGTACTGATCTGTTGATATCTTTTGATCCGTTTACATCTTCAACATCAAAATTAAATATACGTGCTTCAGCCATTCGGTTTGAAACACCAAGCAATACAGTTTTTGATTCTCCAGGAGCAATTTCAAGTTCGACTTTTCCTGGACTCAATACAAAATCACCCAATATTTTATCGCCAATAAGTGCTTCGAGTTTGTACGGTGCTACTGCAGGTTCAACAATGACTGTCACTTCTGAAGTTGAAGCAACCTCAGCATTTTCTTGGGCGTGCGCTAAAAGTGGTACAAATAGAGCAGCAACAAACGGTACACAAACCAAAACTAAGGCACGCAGAATATGTACAGTAAAAAACATAAGTACTGTGGAGTATAATCTAGTTACAAACAGCAGTCAATTTTTATGGATTCAGAGTCGCTGTTAGTGTTGCTGTAGCTACATAGGTACCATTCGGGACACTCGGGGAGGGACTATTTGGAATAGTAATTCTAAACTGAACCGTAGAAGTAGAGCCTGATCCGGTGGTTTGAGATGAAGTGTTTATGAGCTCTGTATCAGCAGCCTCATCTGTTGATGATGCACCTCTCCAGCAAACATTAAGGTTGAAGCCAGCGTTGTTACCTGTGCCACAAGCCGATCCAGTATTGGTAAATATATCTGATACTTCTGTAGTATCTGAAGCATTCACAGAAAATCCAAATTGAGCATTTGGTTGTGTTACATCATATCCAGAAGGATAGCTAGCTGTACCAGTTGAGTAGAGATAGTTCTGTATTTCAGCAGAGGTACCGCTGTTGCGTATCATCGCTGTTGTGCTCGCAAAATCAATAGTCATATTATAACCAGCTGTATTGTTGGTGGTGACACGAGCTGTAGTTGTTCCATAGGATGTACCTCCAGCAGAACCATCGAGTGTACCCACCATTGTGACATCTCCTGTAGGTGCAGCGAACGCAATCCCAGCAGCCACTGTTTGAGTCACTGTGAATTCATCGGTTACTTGTGAACGTCCAACCACCGGTTCAATAGCCATAAAAGCTATGGTGAGAAGCGCCCCAACCAGAAGTGTTTCGTAGAATGACCCCCGTATTGTCTGTACTAATTTTTCGTAACTCATGTTCAATTAGACGTATTATAAACCCAATGGTAAATGCTCAAATCACGTTATTTCATATAGTATACCGTAGAATTACTTTTGCATGTTCTTACTATACATATATATGTGCATATCTAAATAAGTAATCCGTTCTTACATTTAATTCCCCAGTTCGTAGAGACGGGTTACTTCTTCTTCTGAAAGTGCGCGGTTGTATATGCGGACGTCGTCAAGAAGACCTTGGAAGGGATTACTCCCTGTATCAAATGCACCAATAACAACATTCTCAGGCGCGTGAAAATAAGGACTTGTTGATTCAAAACTCGTATTAGTATCATCCACAACGCCATCAATATACATAACAGCCTTACTGTTTCCGTCTACAGTGACAACTACATGATGGTACTCATTTTCAGTTATTGCACTACTCGTGAGCAGCGGGACTCCACCCTGCCTGTCTGCCCAAATGATAATTTGTTCACTAGCATCAACATAGAAAAGAATGTCACCGTTTGCAATAGTGAAGCCCCCGTACTGACCAAGGATATAGTCTATTGAAACACCTCTGGCAGAAGATACCTTAATCCAAGCACTGGCAGTGAAACTATCTAAGCTTTGTAAACTTGCTGGTTTGCCTACATCAATGTGATCATCAACACCATCAAGTAAGAGTGCTTGACCCACCTTTCCAAAGGTTGTAGTTGTCGCATGATTGAGCCAATCTCCATTATTTCCATTTCCACTGCGATCGAGCACTTCAGCTGTGCTTGATGATAGATCCATGTCCGGGCCATCGAAGGTCCAGTGGCCGACAAGCCCGTTTTTGAGATTGGGATTTGTGGTGATGGTTTTGTTGATGTACGTAGTAGCACCGAGGTCGTAGAGGCGGGAGATTTCATCTGCTGAAAGAGCACGGTTGTATACGCGGACATCATCTATTGTTCCGTCAAAGAACGCTGCAGCTGACGCGCAGCCATTGATGCTCCCTCCAATTGATGTACAGTCGTTGAGCTCTGTTATGGCATCTGATTCTGACGTTGTTGCGAAGACTTCGCCATCTAAGTAAATGTATCTAGTAGAGCCGTCCCATTTTCCAACAACATGCAGCCACCGATCCAGATGCGAGTCACTCATATTCTTAGAAAATGTTATACCTGCCATTTGCAAATGTGAGATCTGCCACCTCCCACCTCCACCGTTCCAACTTATAGTAGTACCTATTTCAGTCCCACAACAGGACGAGTAGCCGATCGATACAATAGGGTGAACGACTTTAGCGGCAGCGCTTGACATATATATCCATGCAACAACAGTGTGCTCCTGCAAATCAAGATCTCCAGCATGTACCCAATCATCCACCCCATCAAACTGTAGTCCCTGCCCGATCTTCCCTACTACCGCTGCAGAAGTGGTCGCACCCCCTATAAACCCGCCGTGGTTGCCGCTCCCCGAGCGGTCGAGGATTTGGGTGGTGATGTCAGGGCCGTCAAACGTCCAATGTCCAACAAGGCCAGATTCAAGGTCAGGGTTAGTGTTGATTGATTTGTTTATGTACGTAGTAGCACTGCGGTCGTAGAGGCGGGAGATTTCTTCCTGAGAAAGCTCGCGGTCATACAGGCGCACGTCATCTAACGAGCCATTAAACGGATTAAGTGCTTGTCCCGTGAATTCTCCGTCTCCGATTCTGTCACTGTTATATGCATTTGATATATCATCAAACCATCTGTTTGCAACTGCATCTATGACTTCACTTTCGCCATCAATATATACAGTAGTATTAGTGCCGTCATATGTCAGAGCCACATGATGCCAACTGCCAGCAGTAAGCGTGGCGGTGCCGTAATCATAAATAGTAGATGCACCATTTTTAAAAAAACGTCCTACTGTTCCGTCGGTATAAATAAAAAGTGCGAGACCTCTATAAGAGTGTGAAGTCTTCATTGCGTATATTGTTTCTCTCTGTACTCCTATCTCGTCAAGCTTAATCCACGCAGAAATCGTACCTACCGTTGAGGTACTATTTCCAGCGCCATCGGTTGCTTCCACATAATCATCCACCCCATCAAATTCTAGTGCCTGCCCGATTTTACCATCGACAGTCGTAGTTGCTGTAAAGTTGGTGAGTAAACCATCGTTATTGTTGCCACTTCTATCAGCCACATTATCAATCATATCTGGCCCATCAAAGGTCCAATGGCTAACCAGACCATCTTCAAGGTCGGGGTTACTGGTAATAGTTTCATTAATCGTCGTATTCCCAAACACACTCTGATATGTCTGCCACGATACGGCTCCCAAAACAAGCAGAGCTGCAAGCGTAATCATTGAGAGTTTTCTTGTGGTTTTGTTTTGTTGGGTGTTTGGGTTCATGGTGCTTGTCTCGTTAGTTGCTGTGACTCGTACAGTGTGTGCTTAGTATACCAAAGAGTTCCTTTTGTGTTGAGGAGGATTTCAGTACAGGACCACCCTTTGCACGCCCAGGCGTGCAAAGGGTGGTCCTTTACTGAATCTGAAGATTATGCAATGTCGTGTCTGAGATTGCTATTGCGTTTCTATTTTATCACTGGTGTTTTTTATTCTAGATAGAGTTTCTTCCCTTCCGAGTATGTACTCCTTGACTGATCAACGTTCTCATATATAACTATTCTACATTCGGGATTTTCCCACGGCCCCGCCAGTGATGGCGGGGCATATTTTTTCTCCAAGATATAGATCTCTAAAGCCGCAAACTATACTCGCATAGTCTGCATCATCAAGGGTTCCTAGCTTGGATGATAATCGTCTGTGATCAAGCGCTTTAGCCTGTTGAAGACACGCAGTTGTTTCTTTTTCCTTATGTCGGAAACCGACATACCAACTACCTTTTTTAGATTGTGAGGTTGTAGTAATGACAAAGTAAAATCCATGAGCAAGCTTCTTAAATATAATGACCGGCCTTGAAAAGAGTACACTCTTCCCTCCAATTTCTGAACCCACATTCTTGCAAATACTTGCCCACCAGATTTCACCTTCAGATACAAACCGCGGACGATGTTATAAGGCGTCCAAATCTTTCTTCTTAACATTCCATTGGTCAAAATCTTTCATATACTTATTCTGTCGGTTCCACAACTGGCTCTGGTTCTGGTTCTGCTTGCCCCGTAGCATCTTCTTCAGAAGATTGGTCTGGGGGTTCAGGCTCCGGAACTACTTCTGGTTCTGGTTCCGGTTCTGGAACTACTTCCGGTTCAGGTTCAGGCTCTGGTTCAGTGACATCACTCACGGTAACGGTGCGCTTTGCGCTTCCGGTGTTGCCTACGCTATCACTTGCAATATACGTAATGGTGTATGTGCCCGCAGTTGCCGTATCGACGCTCCCTTCAATACTGACGCTTGTGCTCACGTCGCCCTCAATCTCGTCAAACGCTGTGGCGCCGTCTTCAGTATAGCTATCTCCAACTACAATTTCCATACTATCTCCGCCAATGACTGATACGACCGGTCCTTGTGTATCACTCTCACCTACAGGGAGCGTTGACGTGCCTGAACCAGTGTCGGTGGTACCAGTTCCGTCATCTGTAGATGTACCCGTGTCAGTTGGTGGTGGAGTGGTGCCTCCAGAGTTAGGTACTGAAGCGGTACCTCCTGCATCGTTCACCATTTTAAGGAATGTTGCTTCATCCACACAAGTGTCGCCAACACACAGTTCATTGGTACGGATTCCTGCAACACTCAATACACCGTCGACAAAACTCTGACCAAGCGCCACCATTCGATCCCACAGCGTATCACCTCTGCTATCAATAGTTGACGAGGCAAGCACCACATCCATTTGTGACTCGATCCACTGCAGTCGAGTATCTACGTTCTGTACACCAATGAGTGAAAGTGATGCGAGTTTGTAAATATCCACTCCTTGTCCATCAACCGATAGTACTTCACTTGGTGCTTCTTCAGCGATCAAACCAAGTCGCATCGGACTTGATGATGCTTCAAAGTTGTATCGGTACTGTGCAACATCGGTGTCTCGGATACTCTCCATCATTGCTGTCTGCTCTTCCTTTGTAACATGTGCGATGTCTTTCTTGGTACTTGATGCAGAAATATTGATGAAACCAGTCGCGGCAACGTCTCCACCAATCTTCAGTTTATACAGTGGGTCAGTAGATGTACCGATAGCAACATTACCGTCAGCGTTAATAGTGAATTGATGTGGAGCAACATACTCTTCCATGTCGACAAATACCAGGATTGATCCCTCTGTTGTTGATGCGCTACTGCTTGTTGCTGTATACGTCTCAAGTGCGATACCAACTGACGCACTGGTGGTGGTTGCTTTCATTGCTATCCCTGCAACGTTTGAGAAACTCAATCGGTCACCGATGTTGATATCGCCCCCTTCAAAGTTGACCTTAATCGGCACCCGTCCAGAGAGTGTCACCGGAACCATTATTTCGGAATCGTATCCCTGACTTCCGAAGCCTCCCAAGAGTAGTCCTGGCGCTGTTGAGATGACTCCGATAAATGAATCTCCCGTTGAGGCTGCGCTTGAGCTTGCGACGTATGTACGATCGTACTTTGCAACGAATACGGGATTTTCAGGGTCGAGCATGACTAAGTCTCCTGCGGTGAGACTCGCATCTTTTGTTGGGTAGTTTTCTGCGACGTCGATTGATGCAACTGTAGTGTCTACTGAATAGATACTTCCCGCGACCCGGGCAGCGTCATCACAGTCATCTCCACCGTTATCAACACACAACGCCCCGTCGGTTACGAGTAACGATCCCGTTGGAATACTCGTTGATGCCAAATCTGAAGCTGAGGTTGTCCCTACAACAACTCGAGTAAGCTGTGTCCCGCCCTGTCCGTCTGCCTGCGAGTAGAGTGTCAAAAGCTCACTTGAACCTATTTGCGCAGAGTACGCCTCTACGGTTCCTGCTGCAGTTGTTGTTGAGATTCGTAGATCGATCCAACTGACCCAACCTGCGTCCTGCTCAAACTCAATCGCTCCCAAATCAAGTCGCTCGATTGATGTCTTGTTTGTCGCCACATCATAATTAAACGCGCCCGAATTCACATCAAGTGAGCCGTCTGATGCAATAGTAAAGATACTGTCGCCGGTAGAAGTTGCAATCGCAAACAACGGACTGGTTTGTCCTGACATTCCAGTAATCGCGAAGTTCGCCATTGGTGAGCTGGTGCCGAGACCAAGACTTCCACCTGAAGTGAATGTGAGAAGATCTGTTCCGGTACTACTTGCAATACTAAAGAGGTTTGCGGTTTGTCCGCCAGTTCCCTGAATTGAGAGGTTACTACTTGGAGTGGTGGTGCCAAGGCCAAGATACCCCGCGTTACTTAACGTAAAGACTTCACTACTACTGTTGCTGTATGAGAATATGTTTCCTGTTCCTAGTTGGGTGCTGCTTGCGAGAGCTACTGAGCTACTGCCGTAGATTGAGAAGAGGTTGTATCCGACACCTGATGTTGTGGTGAGGGTGGTTCGGTTGTATTGATCGTATCTTGTGTCGATGCCGGCGTCTGAGACGAAGTCGATATCGCTCAGTT
>JBLHGD010000008.1:0-25034 GCA_047616585.1 Candidatus Azotimanducaceae bacterium | reverse complement strand
ATACATGAAGCGGGCAAAGCAGATGGTTGATGAAATCAAATCTGCAAAGCCAGTTGATGGACAAGAGATTGTAATGCCTGGTGAACTTGGGGACCGAAGAGCCAAACAAGCTGAAGAGTCTGGTGAAATTGAGATTGCAGAAGGCGTTTGGAATGAGCTATGTAAGTTTGTAGATAAAGATTAGTTATGATAATTCTCACATCAAGCGTCGCTTCGGTGGCAGACCATATCTACAAGAACTATCTTTCAGACAAAGACTATAAAACCGTACTTTTTATTGATACAGCAGCTGAACCTGAAATCGGTAAGGCTGAAGGTGATGACGATTGGCTACAGGCTGACTTAAAAGGCTTGCGTGATCAAGGTTATCAAGTTGATCGATGGAGTGTTACAGGTAAAACCCGTGAAGAAATTGAAGCTGAAATCGATAAATACGATGTGATTTATATGTGTGGAGGTAATACCATTTTCTTACTACAGCAGCTACAAATAACAGATTCTTTTAATTTGATAATTGATAAGGTTAAATCAGGGAAACCGTACATCGGAACTAGTGCAGGTTCTATTATCGCAGGACCTAAAATCCCAGTATATTTAGAGGATTCAGAGGGTATCCAGCTCGATGATTACACAGGTTTTCAGTTTATAGACACGATTGTTGTCCCTCATTGGGGTTCAGAGCACTTCAAGGAAATGTACTTGGAGGAACGCCTAAAACTTGCATACAAAGACAGTGAGCCACCATTCTTACTGCTCAGCGACTATCACTATGCTGTTGTAGGTCCTGAGGGAAATATGAAAGTAATTAATGCGAATGAATAACATGAAAAAGAAAATCATCATCATTGCACTAGTTGCTTCTCTTATTGGGAATATATCTCTTTATTTAGCTTGGCAAGGTGAGATAGTGAGCCAGAGATATGATAAAGCTGTTCCTGATATTGAGCTTATTGCTGCAATGGGGTTTTATGGGGTCGATGTTCAATATGGAAAAGTAGTGACCAGTTCGAACCCAGGTAATATCGCTTTTGGGAAAATAACAGGTTTTGTGACATTTCCTAATGTAGACGATCAGCCTCGAGATGCACGTCAGTACTACACAATTGAAGCGGTAGAATTTTACGATGAAAGCGGCAAGCAACTCTTTACGATAGATGAAACCATTAAACTAAATGCAATACCGCCTCGAGCTTTTGATACTGAAGTACTATCCGTTACCAGTGACACTGATCAGGTTTTAACCCTTGAGTCTGAAAGTGGACAAACTTTCAGAATTAATAAACGAACTGATGAGGTTACCGTTATTGATGGAGGCGGAGATATTTCCACACTGATAACGAACCAGAGCGATTACAGGGATTTTATTGTGGAATTTTTAAAATAAATATGGCTAAGAAAATTATTACAGAACAAGCAAAAAGTTTACATTCAGCTCTAGTAAGTGAGGGTATCAAAGCTGAGCTTGAGTGTTGGGACGGTCACAAACACATCGATATTTGTATTCCTACTTCGAAAATATATATAGAAGTTGACGGCATGCAGCACCTTACTAATCCAGATCAAATGGCTCGTGATTTTATACGGGACCATTATTCTGATGAGGACGGTTTTAATACTCTACATATCCCGAATAGTGTAGTAGAGAGTGATCTGGAGAAGGTTGTAAGAGCCATAAAGAAAGTGGTCAATAAAATAAATGCCGAATAATTATGTCAGTAAAGGTTATACATGAGGAGATTGAACGGTTCATAAAATCACCAGAACCTGAGGTGCTTTGCATCAAGGGTCGGTGGGGTGTCGGAAAAACTTTCGCCTGGAACAAATTTATAAATGAAGCGGCATCTGAGTCAGCTTTGAGGCATTATTCCTATGTATCGCTCTTTGGACTAAACTTCGCTAGAAGATCTCCGCTACAGTATTTTTGAGAGCACAACGCCACTTAAAAATATATCAGTGACCGATATCCCAACTCTTGATGAAAAGATAGAGTGGCTCAGTTCCAACTACAAGAAAGCAGTTACGCATATTGCAAAAAATCCAATAATTCAATCTAAGCTTGGTGCAACAGAGAAGATGTTGTTCTTGGGTGTGCGGAAGCAAATAGTGTGCATTGATGATCTTGAGCGATCAGGTGACGGGCTGAGAATGCTAGATGTTTTAGGATTGGCTTCTTCACTAAAAGAAGACCGAGGTTGTAAGGTGGTTCTTCTGCTGAATGATGAAGAACTTGATACTACTGAGCAAGAAGTGTTTAACAAACAGCTAGAAAAAGTCACTGATGTCGTAGTTAATTTCGAGCCAGAACCTGAAGAATCAGCCGCTCTCGTTTTTGATGGTTCAGATGCACTAACGAAAATGTTGCACGAAAACTGTGTAAAGCTGGGAATCACTAATATTAGAGTCATCAAAAAAATCGAACGGTCAGCCAAACAACTACACGAAATTTTGGAGGACTACCCCTCAACAGTTAATCAGATTGCTCATTCAGTAACACTCTACGGATGGTCTGTTTATAAAGCTAACAATGCTCCAGCGGTAGATTATCTGGAATCTTTTAGTAGTGCCCATGCCTTACTGAGAAAAGAAGATGAACTTCCTGGTGATGAAAAAGAGTGGGCTCATATAATGAAGGATTATAACTTCTTGTATGTAGATGATTTTGATAGAGCAATTCTTGAAGGAATGAAGAATGGGTACTTCGATAGAGACAAGATGCTAGCTGAGGCACAAAAACTCAAGGACATGGGTGATAAATCACAGAAGGAGAAGCTTGTTACAGATGCATGGAATGTCTACCATCACTCCTTTGACACGAATGATTCCGAGGTGCTTGAGACAATTTATAAGGCATCGATGGATAATTGCGATGTAATTTCTCCAACAAACCTGAGCTCGACGGTAGGCTTCCTTAAAGAGTTTGGAAAAGAAACTGAAGCAGCAACATTGCTCAAAAAGTACATTTCAGTTCGGGGTTCTGAGAAAGAGATCTTTGATATCAACAATCATATTTTTAGTGGAGAAGCTGCTGATGAAGATGTTCTCAAATCGTTCAAACAAAAATTAGATAGTTTTACCGACGATCGAGAGCCTAAAGAGTTACTCATAGATATGGCTAAGAACCGAGGATGGAATCTTGAAGATCCTCTACTTCTAGCTAAACTTTCTTCAGAAGATTTCTATAAACTTTTTAAAGAAACAAAGGGAGAAGAGCTATATAGTGTGGTACGCGGGGCTCTCATGTTTAGTGGTAATGCTGACCAAGATGAAGATAAACAAAAAGTTTTAAAGAATGTTACTGAAGCGATGCAGAAAATAGCTGCCGAATCGCCTATTAATGCAAGAAGGGTTGCTATGTACGGAGTTAAACTGGAAGAGAACAAAGGGAATGAGCCTGAAGAGCTTAAATAAAGATCATTTTGATCATGAGAAGAAGTAAGAAAGGGTTCGTAGGCATGTACAAATAGTATTTTATGTTGTATTGTTCTGCCAGCTTTGGACCCATTAGGTCCTGTAAGTTCCACTAACAATTCAAACCTTTCAGGAGGACAGGCGTATGCCTTACGTTAACGTGTTTTTCGATCCCACAAAGATCGAACAGAGTGCCATCGATGAAATCAAGCCCTGGTTGCAACCCAACACAGCCGCTGTGCTCAGCGATGATCGCACTCGAATTGACAGCGGTTCAAGCGAAGATATCACAACAAAACCGGAGGAGATCTTCGTGTATCAGCACGAAATTCACCCGACAGATGTCAACGCAGCACCGTTGGAAATTCATATCGAAGCCGGCAGACCGAAAGGTCGTGACGGTGATCAAGTTCAGTATCTGCTCGGTCGGAGAATTGCTTCCGCTGATCTGATTCCTGAAGAACATCGTGGCGAAGGCGAGTCATGTATCTTCGTAAACTTCCATGAACACAATGGCTTCGGTTTCATTCCGAAACGTCGATAACCAGGAGGGCTGATTATGCCAACTATTGCCGTGAAGTCGCAGCCTGACAAGGACTACGACGCCATCCTCGATGCACTGGCTGACCATCTACCAAGTATCGCTGCTCCGTTGATGAACATCGACGGCAGTGCACTACATGAAGGCGGTGTCGGTGAAGCTGAGATCTTGGTCGAGTTCACCGAGTTCTCGCCTCGTGATCGTAACGTCAACAACATCCAGATCACAATGGTTGCCCATGCGTTCCCGCAACGGGTCGATGAGGTCGAGAAATCAACTGAACAGCTGAAGCAAGGTGTGATGGAAGTCCTTCGTGACTTTGATCGTAACCTGGTCGTCGGTATCTCAATCTGGCTCGTTGAAATGGGCTACACTACCATCGGAAAGGAGGACTGATATGCCACTTGCAACCATTTGGCGAGACTCAAGACTTGTCGACGACAAAAAGGCTGTGTCAATTCGTGATGTCGTACAATTCGCAGTTCAGGAAACTCTCAAGGTTAACCTGGACGAAGTCGAAGTACGAGTACGTGATATTGGCTCACTCGATATCAACTACATGCCAATCGGTATCGAAATCGATACTGGAACTGGCAAAGGTCGTTGGCGAGTGAAGCAGCGTCAAGAAATCGCGACTGAAATCGCTGATCGGGTCTTCCGCACTGGAGTAATGGACAACGATTGGGTCGGTGCAGACAAATCCTATGTTTGGATCCGAATCTGCGAAAGCTCGTTTGTTCCGATCGGTCATCCCGAAAGCTCACGATAACAACATCCCAACGCTATGTGGGTGGAGAAAACCTCCGCCAACGTATGACGGCGGGGTGTTTTTTCTTTAACAACTACCTACATGTATATACAAAGGGGTGTGGGGTTAATCTGGGGGTACCCCCGTCTTTATCAATGCACCAACATGGTGTCATCTTGCAGGTTAGGAAGCACCACATTGACATCATTCTGAGCATAAAAAGTTCGAACAGCCTCAAAGGTCCGGAGCATATAAAATATTAGTCCACACTTTTGTGTGGGCTTTTGTTTTAATGTTCCGGCGGAGAAGGTGCTGGGAGCACTTTCGTCAGGACTCGAAGATCTTTCCTAGTATTTTGTGACGCAGGGATGCAAAATCCTGACAAGGTATACTGGTTGTGTAACAACCGAGATTCCTGCCTCTTAAATAATAAAAGGTACCTGACAGCATTTTCCTCCACTGAAGTCGCAGTGAGAGTAGGAGTTATTAACAGGGTGTCCTAATACAGGGTTGAATTTATCTAACAACATTAGACTGTAGTGTAACAGCTGTTTGTGCCAACGCTCTTCCGTATAAAGATGCACCGGTTAGCATCATAATATTTGTTTGAGCTAAGATATTTCCTTCAAAATGTGAACCGGCTTCAAGAGTCACAACATCGGCAACCTGCCAGGATATGTTGGAAGCTTGGGCACCACCAGCTAGGAGAACCTGCGTACCGGCTGCTATAGTGAGGGTTCCTGTTATCTGGAAGATCCAGATTGCATTCACATCGCCCTGGGCGTCGAGTGTGAGATTTGTGGGTATTGTCACAGGGGAAGCCCATGTGTAAGTTCCGGGGACAAGAGTCAAACCGGTAAGAGTTCCGGCTCCGACATTTAAGAAAGTACCGACTCCTGCTGGTCGGCCGGCAAGATAAGTGTATGCAGCTTCCATATCGCTTATGGCTGTAGTTAGTAATGGGGCATCAGTCGTTCTGCATGAAGGACCAGTAGCATTAACCGTATATATTAGTCCGGTTAATTCTGCACAATCTAGGCCAGTAACAGCCGCACCAGTGATTGGACTTGTTCCAATATGACCTGTAATGGCAGATGTCGGGACATTGGTGATTCCACTTTTTGAAAGAATCACGAAATTACCCGCTGACAGAAGATAAGCTGGGGCTTCGGGCGGTAGAATATTTCTACAATTCTTAACACCAGATCCGTTGAGCCTATCCTCAGCCATTTTTAATACCCCGGTGTGGTCAGCGCAGAAATATTTTGTAGGATATCTTTTGGAAGGAACAACAATGGCATACGAATCGTTATCTAAAAGTGCATCATAATCACTGCCGGTCAATTGTAATTCTGTGGCAAGAACGTCTATCTTCGATTTTATTTGTCCGTCTTCCACAAAGATTGTACTATAATTTTCCAAATTGGTTAGGTTGGAAATCTCTGCTTGCAAGTTTTTGAGGGAGAGTTGTATATAAGCATCTTTTGCTTTGGCTCGAGAGCTGTTGACCGCAGGGAATGTGACGGAAGCTAGAACACCAATAATACTGATGACTACCAGTAGTTCGATCAAAGTAAGGCCTTGCGTATAGTTATGCATTTTTTTTCTACTTGTTTTAACTCGCCCTAGTATTTGATTCCTTAGATCTTTTGATACATTATCGTGTAATGTAAATATGTTTGTCCCCTAGGTTATTAATACGAATATTATACCATCCTAAATTCGCCAAGAATTGTTGTCTAAAGAATGGAGTAAAAGGTGCCAGTTACCTTTTATGGAGGTAATGGGGTCAGACACCTTTAAAATAAAATAACTCTGTCATGAGTAGGAAATAGGGAGGCGTCCGATTTAATCTAAATAACTGAAAAGGGAAAAAGGGGGACAGGGACAATAGGAAAAAAGGGGACAGGGACAATAAAACTCGGAAAAAAGGGGACAGGAAAAAAGGGGACAGGGACAATAAAACTCAGAAACCTGTGTCATAATTTATCCATGCCACGACAAGCCCGAGTCTCCGTTGCTGATGTTGTATATCATGTCATTAATCGCGCTAATGGCCGGGAAACTATTTTTAATATTGACAAAGAGTACCAACATTTCGAGTCACTCCTTCAAGAAGCAAAGGATCTGACGGATATGCGGATATTGGCATATTGCATAATGCCAAATCATTGGCACTTGATACTTTATCCTCGTACTGATACACACCTCTCCGAATTTATGAGTTGGCTCACTAGTACACACGTGCGGCAACACCGAACTAAAACGAATACAATCGGCTACGGGCATTTGTATCAAGATAGATACAAATCAGATATTTCTGGAGGAAATATCGATAATCCATACTGCTTGTGTAACAAGAGAGATTCCTGCCGCTGTTCACAACTACATCACATATATTTCTAAAACGAACGTATCCCCATTACTTGTCAGGCAATATATACCCAAACGAAGTGATTTGTCAAAAGTATCAATGGTACAAATTAAAAAAGCGCTTCTTTGGTTACATGAGCGACCGAGGGAATGTTTGGGATGGATGAGTGCGAGTTTGTGTGCGAGGCAGCAGGAGGAGTTATTGGAGTTTAGTTATTAGTTGGCTGTATTTGGGGTTGGGGGGTACAATGATACTAATACTCAATTAATACTAAACACATACAATATGACTATGATAAAAAATATCCTAACTCCGACCTCCGTCTCTCTTCTTACTGCAGCCTTACTGCTTACTGCGGCCTTACTGCTTTCCCCGAATACAGCCATAGGTAACGATCGTGACAATAATTCCAACATGGACTTTCTGACTACCTACATGGGCGAAGAAATTTTCACGGATTCGACGGTCTTTGCTAAAAGCTACGTAACCCTGGGTTCCGATGCAAAAATAGTTGGTAATGTTATTGCAGGAGCTGCCACCACGGTTGGCGCGAACGCAGATATCCAGGGCACGATTGATTCTGGGGCCGCCACCACTCTCGGCGCGGACGTATGGGTACTAAAAGGTGATGTCTATTCTGGGGCCGCCACCACACTCGGCGCGAACTCAGTGGCCCAAGGCAATGTCAAGTCTGCAGCCGCCACGACTCTCGGCGCAGGCGGGGTAATCTACAAGTATAATGCAGAATTATTTTCGGATCTAGATTTCGACGACCCATCATCCTGGGATGTCCAAGTTCCAGGAAGCAACTGGGGAAATCCGCTCTACAGTGAGGATCACGTTGGACAACTAGAGCGTGCGCAAGATTACTTGTATCATCTAGCGCCCAGCACCACCGATGTGATTCCCACCCCCAACATGTTCAGCGGTGTCACTCACAACATTGGCACCGACGAGACTTGGCTCCCTGGAGTCTACACGATCGACGGCTCGCTGTCGGTGAGTGCAGATGTAACTATCACGCTTGATAATACCACCACTGGTGACTTTATCATCAATGTCCGTGACTACGTGTCCTTTGGTGCACTCGCGAAGGTTGTTTGGAAGGAGGTTAATAATAACTCCCGTGTTATCTGGAACGTTAAGGGCACATACATCAGCCTCGGTGCGGAAGCAGAGATCGAAGGCTTGATGTTGGCGAACACCTACATCTCCACTGGGGCAAAGTCGAAGGTAAAAGGTGGCGCATACTCTGCAACTTCATACGTTGTTCTGGGCGCAGAAGCCAAAATAGGAACGATTACTCCACCAATGGGACCGACTACTCCACCAATGGGACCGTTTGGTGCCCAATAAGCAATAAGAGGAAATAGGGAGGCGTCCGATTTAATCTAAATAACTGTGTCATAATTACTCAATGCCACGCACAGCCAGACTCTCAGTAGGAGATGTTGTCTATCACGTCATCAACCGCTCGAATGGTCGTGTTCCTATTTTTAATTCAGACGCTGACTATCAGCACTTTGAGTTACTTCTGGAAGAAGGTAAAGAACTAGTTGGAATGAGGGTGTTGTCATACTGCGTTATGCCTAATCATTTTGAGAAGGATAAAGTTTGGTATACTGTGTGACCTATGCCAAATAGTGATTCGTACCAAACGTTTATAAAACCTGAATGGGCACCGCCATCATGGATCTTTGGGCCTGTGTGGAGTGTGTTGTATGCAATTATTGCCATATCCTTTGGGTATGTTTTGTATAAGTATGCCAAAGGGGTACTTCCGTTTATGGTAGCACTTCCATTTATACTGAATCTCGTTTTCAACTTTGCGTTTACACCGATACAGTTTGGTCTGCAAAATAATTTGCTTGCGTCACTTGATATCTTACTTGTGTTAGGGACTATGATTTGGGCTGGGTTTGCTATTTTCCCATATGTACCATGGGTGGTGTATGTAAATATTCCGTACTTACTGTGGGTCTCATTCGCATCAGTTCTACAACTTACTATTACGTATTTAAATTTATAATTTGTGTCTCTACTTCAACTTTTCTATCTATATCTTTTGACTATACCTGTCTTTTTCATCATTGATCTGGCGTGGCTTGGTGTTATCGCCAAGGATTTTTACCAAGGCAAGCTCGAACATTTGCTCGGGCCCGTGAATTGGACTGCTGCGATTATTTTTTACCTCATCTATATAGTCGGCATTATGGTGTTTGCAGTTGCTCCTGCACTAGATGCGCAGTCGCTTACAAAGGCTGTTGTTTTGGGGGCATTGTTTGGTTTCTTTGTGTATGTCACATATGACCTGACGAATCTTGCGCTCCTGAAGGATTGGCCGATGAGTGTGGTGTTTGTCGATATACTGTGGGGCACGATCCTTACCGGGAGTGTCGCTACAATAAGTTACCTTATTGGCAAATCATTGTTTTTGTAATCAGATATGTTTGATCTTCTTTTTTTGATATCGGGTAGTATCCTTTGCTTTGTTTCGATGCTGTTTGTTATTTCGATTCTTGTAAAACGGAACGATATTGCTGATACTGCGTGGGGGATAGGGATTCTTTTGGTTGCAGCCATAAGCTATGCGCAGAGTGTTGAAAAAGGTTTGCTGTTGTCGATTGTGCTGGTACTCATTATGCTATGGAGTGTGCGACTGTTTGTGAGTATCTTGCTTCGCAATATAAAAAAAGATGAAGACTATCGATACAAGAATTGGCGAATGCAGTGGGGTAAATGGTTTTATATCCGAAGCTATTTTCAAGTGTATGTTTTGCAAGGTTTTCTGATGATAGTTGTTGGGTATCCCGCAATACATGCCAGCGTGTATGGTGTCTCAGCGGAATTTGGACTTATTGTAATGCTCGGCGCTGTCGTGTGGGCAGTGGGGTATGTCTTTGAGGTAGTAGGTGATTGGCAACTTGATAGATTTATAAAAGGGAAGCCAGAAAAAGGGACTATTATGGATAGAGGGTTTTGGAAATATACACGCCACCCAAATTATTTTGGTGAAGTAACGATGTGGTGGGGTCTGTGGATCATGGTCGCAACACTACCATTTGGATATTTCGCGTTAATTAGTCCTTTTACTATTACGTTTCTCATCCTCAAGGTTTCTGGAATTCCAATGCTTGAAAGAAGTTTTGCAGATAACCCGAATTTCCAAGCATATAAAAAACGTACTAGTGCATTTTTTCCATTACCACCAAGAAAGTAAATGATATGAAGAAACATAGTCATATTTGGAAAATACTAATATTTGATATGTTCGTGATCGAGTTTGGTCCAATAGGTGTTTTCTTTATTGTCTATCATTTCTCTGATTTTATGTGGGCAGCTTTGTCTTTAGGTGTTTCTACTCTCATCGCACTTATACTATCTCAAGTGATCAATAAACGTATACCGTGGTTCGCAATTTTTTCTGGTTCTATCACAATATTTACTGCGCTGTTGACGTTTTTATTTACAGCGCCGTGGATACTTATTGCGCAAGACTCTGTTTACTATTTTTTGTTTGCACTTCTACTCGGTGTAAGCATGTGGAAAAACTTAGGTCTATTTAGATCATTTTTTGGTCATATTTTTGCTATCGCCTTTGAAGGGTGGAATGTTTTAGAACAAAGGTGGTTTGTTTTTTTCATTTTAGCTGGATTATCCAATGAATTTGTTAGGGTTTTTTTAAGCACTGATGAGTGGGTTACATATAAGCAAGTGATAGTTTTGTTATTTTTAATTTTTGGACTCTATCAGTTTAGAATCAGTAGTAAATACCGTCTAGAAGAAGCTGACCGCCTTGGTTTACGCAAACATACCAGCGTTACTACAATATGAAAAAAAATTTGGTTAATGATGACGTGCAAGAAGGGTACATATATGAGATGGCCCAAAAGAAAGGTCAAAACTTTCATCCAGATTTTAAGCCGCACCTGACACCACAAGAAATGCTTGAACTTGGCATTTTTGGCGGTTGGTATTTCCCCGACATCCCAAGCGAATTTCCAAAAAAATGGTTTGTGAAGGCGCAACTTTCTCCTGATGGTGAAAAACACAAAGAATTGAACTTTTACGGTGTGCATGCAAGTCAGTCGTTATCAGTGTGGCAGGCAAAAGGTTGGATACACAGGGATGATCCACGTGGATGGTTTCAATGGTACTGCAGATATTATTTAGGTCGCCGACATGAAGACGATGAGCGGCAAATCAAACGATGGAAAGCAATTACGAGGCACGCATCACAAATCGCCCACAACTGTAGGCCAGGTGATCAGTATTGTAGACCTCGGCAGCGCCAGGCAATACTGCATTGGGCATACGACCCAAGGAGATTATGAGAAGTGACATATGTAATTTTTGTTATCTAGCGTACACTTGTAGCGTATGTATTATTATTTCGGTTTGGGCCTCATAGTATTGCTCGTCATTTGGCTTGTTGGCAGTTATGTGGTTATTCGAAACTTAGAAGAGCCTTCGTACACAGTCTTAGAGAAAAGAAAGGGATACGAAGTTAGGAAGTACGACCCGTATATAATTGCGGAAACTGAGGTTACTGGAAGTTATTCAGACTCTCTCAATGAAGGTTTTCGCGTGATTGCTGATTACATTTTTGGTAACAATACTTCAAAAACTAGCATTGCTATGACCACACCAGTACTTGAAAACAAGTCTGAAAGCATTGCGATGACAGTCCCGGTTATCAATACGTCAGAAAATGAACAGGTCCGCATTATTTCTTTTGTATTACCTTCAAAATACACTCTAGAGACACTTCCAGAGCCAAATAATTCCAAAGTGCGTTTGACTGAAGTTAAAGCCAGAACCGTTGTTGCGCTTCGTTTTAATTGGTATGCCATGGAAAGTAGAGCAGCAAAGAAGCAGGCTTTACTAGAAGCACTGATTGCGAAGGATGGTTTGGTTGTGAATGGTCCAGTCCAGGTTGCTCAATACAATCCTCCATTTTCTATGCCGCTGATGCGTCGCAACGAAATTATTATTCCAATTGCTGATGTAGTAGAGGAGTAAAACAAAATCCCCAGAAGGGGATTTTGTTTTTAATATTTGAGATGAGTGTAACTATATCGCAAAGCAGTAGAGTAGTCCTCCTCCACCAGTGCCGTTGAGGTTCTCTAAGCTACGTCCGCGTGAGCCATGTGAAGAGTTCCAAGATTTCATAGCCTCACTTTCATTAAGTCCTTGGCGATCGTGATGTCCAACGATTGCTGAGCCGTCACTTTCTGAAGTCCAGTTGTTACACGGCGTGTCTCCTTCATCGTCAGACACAGTTCCGTTAGGTAATGAGCCGGTTAGTATATCGTGTACGTTTGGTGAGTCACCGCGCGAAAAGGGAAAAGAGGAAATGGGGACAGGGACAATAAAACATAGATTTACCAGACAATTACCTTACTTCAGTAAATGACATCTTGAAGCAGGAAACACTGGATACACTAAGAACTGCAGTTAATAAAGGTAAACCTTTTGGAAAAGATAATTGGATAGAGAAAATGGTTGATAGTTACGATTTAGGCCATACGGTGAGAGAGCAGGGAAGACCAAGAAAACATTAGAACACACATTTCGGAGTTTTATTGTCCCTGTCCCCATTTCCACCCATTTCCACGGAGTTTTATTGTCCCTGTCCCCATTTCCACCATGTCCCCATTTCCATTTCATTATTGTCCCTGTCCCCATTTCCACATTTCCATTTCCACTGTCCCCATTTCCATGCCCCATTTCCCCCTAGCTACCCATTCCCAACAATCCTACCTTTTGCTTCAAGACGTTTGAGGTAGGTTTCTCGGGCGATGATGTAGAGGCCTGCAGTTACAACAAGCATCATTCCAATAAGCGTGAAGTTATCAGGAGTGTCTCCCCAGATGAGAAAACCCCACAGAGTTGCCCATAGGAGTGATGTGTATTCAAACGGGGTTACGACACTTGTTGGTGTGGTTCTGTACGCCTGAGCTGCTAAGTATGATCCAAGTGATGAGGTGAGACCTATAAACAAGAAGAAAGCCCACTGTGTGCCTTCTGGTAAGCTCCATGCTCGTGTTAAGAAGTACAGGGGATCACCGAGTACTCCAATAGTAAATGCCCCAGCTGCAAGCACTGCGCCTACTATCGATGCGAAAAGCAAGCTAAAAAGAGCATTATAGAAAATCATCGCTGACGCGCTTTCGGTTGCGCTGAATGCTCGGGTGATAATGGGCATGAACGCGTAGGATACCGCGCCAAATAACGGAAATAGCGTCGCGTAGTTAAAGTCGCCAAAGCCGGGGCGTACAATAACAAGTACTCCAATAAAACCTAAGATCAGTGCGCTAATACGATGGATGCCAATCGATTCTTTGAGTATCAGGACAGAAAAAACAGTCACGAATAGAGGTGCAGAAAAGAATATCGCTATTGAATTGGCAAGTGGTAGCGCAGAAAGGCCCATAAAGAAACCACTAAATGCAAAGAAAAGCGCTAGTGAGCGAAGAAAGTGAAGCCGTGGACGCTTTGTTTTTAGCGTGCGAATCTCAGAGACGCTCCATGCTAGTAATAGCACAATGGGTATCATAAAGATTGCTCGTATAAAGAGGATCTCATGCGTTGCGAACATGCCACTCATCAATTTGGTCGCCATATTCTGAATTGAAAAAATAGCAACCGCACTACAGATCATAAAAATCCCTTTGTGTGCAATGATGAAATGAAGCATCGCGTAAGTATAGTCTATGGTGGCCATATATCTCAGAAATAACTGAGGAGAAGGGGCTCAGAGATCGTACATATTGATGTGTGTTATATTTTACAGATTATTTCTAAAGACTCGTTGTACTATGAAAACATTAAAATGTGATTTGTGTGATGTAACAGCACAAGGAGAAACATTCGAAGAGTGGATGAATAACCTAAAGCCTCATTATATGGAAGCGCATACTGACGTAATGAAAGGAAAGGAAGGTCAGAGTCCAGAAGAAATGAAGACAGAGATGGGGAAGTGGATGGCTGAGAATAAAGCCCGGTTTGACGCTGCCTAAATCTTTTTCGAGCAAGCGACTACTGTGTCATATATAAAACAGCCGCGATTGAGTCGCGGCTGTTTTAATTAAAAGAACCTGAAGGTCTATAGGTTCGTGGTATCGACGTTGTTTGATATCGTGCTGCCATTCTCAGTAATTGAGATATCTAGAGGATTTGAGAGGGCTGATGTTGTTTCGTCATCAAATACATATTGTATGGTATATGAGATATTTTGATTAATCGCACCAAGATATTCTTCAAATTTTTCATCACTTACGTCATCAATTTTTATACCGTTTCGATAGACTCTATATTTTTGAACTTCAAGCGAGATATCGGGAACATCCCAGGTTAATTGAATGTGAGTTAACAATTCTGTTGTACCGAAGAAATTCTGTGGAATTTCTACTGCAACAGGCTCAACGACAGGAGGTTGCTCAACCGGTGGAGTTTCAGGACTCTCACCAGGCTCATCTTCTGGGTCGTGTTCTGTAGGTGGATCTCCAGGAGTAGGAATTGATGTCGGTGTTTCCCCTGAGTTCCCTACGCGAATGATAAGTTGCGGTCGTTTATCTGGGTCAGGGTCCTCGCGCGACGCGAAGTGATGAGTACCTTGGCTCATTTTAAGGAGAAATCCGTTATTGTCGTACGTGTCGTTCTTCCATGCTTTAGTGAGCGAGGTAACGTCCACGGTTACTAACTTCGGTGTGTCGTTGTCAGTCAACCGCTCGATACTAAATGGTGCGTTTCCTTGCAGTACATTATCCGCGTCGCGATAGTCTCCTGGACGAACTTCCCAAGCTTCACCATTACGATAGTTTGATCGACTTGCTTCAAATTCCTTCCATGGTTTATCAACACGATACACTTCAAGATTTGCTGTATCAAATTGCCGAGTATCAAAAAGCTGCAGCTTTGCGTCAATAATCTGTGTGTCAGTCGGAAGCGAGGAAAGATCAAATGAAATAGCTGCAAAGCTTACGGTGTCAACTCCCATAGTAAGACGTTCTCCCATGTTTCGATATGTGGTCAGATTTAAACTTGTGTCAGCTTGCGCTGGTAATACTATGGTCTGAAACTGTTCTTGGTCAACAACAGCAGCCAAGGACTTAAGGTTTTCTGCACCAAGAAGTCCAATAAGTACTTTTGTACTATTTGCGTACACAGCGGTAACAAGGAGTGCTAACACAACAATAACGCTCAGTACTTTTTTGTGTGAATGTGATGTCATAAAGAAATATTAGCGCGTTAGTAATTGATTAATCTTTGCGATTGTCGACACTCCGAGATTGCCGGTGCCGAGCGATAAATTAAGCGGGGTAAGTATCTCAGCAGCATACTCCTCCTGGAAACGTTTCAGAGCATCCGCAGTTTTCTGACCAAAGAACGTTGATTCGTTTCCTGGTGCGCCAGACCCAGAGTTAGCAACAATAAATCCTTGACTACTTAAGAAGATTTGAAGTTGGCGAATGTCTTCGCCTGAGTCACCGAGTGCGCGTACTTGGGTAAAGGGAGGTATCGAGCTTTGTGACGTGTTGTTGCTAGCAACGGGTGATACGGTGAAAGTATTTGAGTCATCAGAGATCGTACCGTCTCGATAGACATATCGTACCGTGTAGATTGTATTGGCATTTGATGCTTCGAGGTACTCTTCATACGTATTGGTGTCTGTGGTCTCAATAACAACACCATTTCGGTACACTTTATATTCCTTTACTTTTAAAGATGCGTCAGCTCTGTCCCACGAAAGAGAGACGTGCGTCATCGCTTGGGCAGTACCTTTCAAGTTTTGAGGAGTGTCAGGGATCGTTGGAGGGAGTGTAGGGTCATTGGCAAGCTCTTCTTCTGCGGTAGGGTCATCTTCAGGTGGAGGAGGAGGAGGCTCTGGTAGTGGGGCAGGAATCGGCGCTGGGTTAGGAGGTACTGGTGCAAAGCGCGCATCAATCGGGCATGTGAAGCCGAGGACTCCAGTTGTCGTGTCACCACAAGCTGCAACAGCGCCCCCAACAGCTACGCCATACTTATTCCAAAGTTGTGCATTGGTAAGTCCATCCTCAGGCGAGCCAAAGTAATGGGGAAGTCGCGACGGTTTTGGTACATATTCTGGAGCTGCTTCGGGCATGTATACACGGAAGTTTTCGTCACGATCTCCATTGTGCTTGTACACATCAACAACAGAAAGGTTCATCGGATTGATATGACCGTTATTATAGATATCATAAGAGACATCAATCAGGGCGTGCTGATTGTTTGATGAAGGTACGTTTGGCACGTCGAGTAATTTGAGTTTTGTGTTACTCAGGACGACATGGCGTGTTGAGTTCTTGCCGTGCGAGGTTAGGGACGGCAGTATCCTTACGTTCGTATAGTTTTCAAAGGTTGAATCAAACACTCGTGCAGTATGTTCGATATTCTTAGGGCTGCCATCACGAACTGCTGGTTCGAAGCCAATCAGGAAGTTTTCAACAACAGAATCACGGATCCAGAAATCAATCACATCATATGCCCCATGGAACCCCAGCGCGGTCGGAGGATACTGACGCTGCCATTCGCTACGCCTGTCAAGGTTGTCAAATGCTTTCTTATCAGCAAGCAACATTGCACTGTCAACTTTGATATTTGTAACATGCCATGGTGATATTGCCTCGTTATTAATGTGCCAGATCTTCATGTCTTCAAGTATAAATTCAGGAGCTTTGCCAGTGTGTCTAAATCCATAGTGATACGCTGCGTGAAAACCAAATTTCATGAGTGCGTAGGCGGTATTATCTCTGAATGTGCCGATTTCGGGAATCGTATTTAGGCTCATACGATTTTCTACCACTTGAACATCAGCACCACGAAATGCTGGTACGTAATCCTGCGCTTTATTTGAAAAGTAATTATTATAGAGGAATCCGGCAAATAAAGTGTTTGCCGCCACGTTGCCCTCGATATTGTTTCCAGCTCGCCTAAACCAAAAACCAACTCCTCCTCTACCAAAATCGCCATTAGCAAATCCGTTGGTTCCTGCATTTCCATCATAGCCAGTTCCAAATATACGTATAGCTATGTTATCTAGAATATCATTGCCAAATTCAGTACCATCTTCAGTGACAATGCCTGAGCCCTGCAGGTCGTACACCACGTTGTCTTTAATGAGTCCAAAGCTTGACCCGTGTACGACCAGTCCCCATTTCAGACCGCCAGAGACAGTGTTGCCTACAAGTGTAAACTGGTGTCCTGTATTGGAGTTGTTAACTGGCCCAATGACATGGTGCATGTGTAGCGGATATCGTGCCAGTGGATTTGATGGACTTATGAGTACGTCATTTCTTGTGCGTCCCATGTCTACAAATGCTGCATATCGTACGTCTACCTCAGCTCTGCCTACTCCCATAAAGTGTCCCCGGGTGCCATTTGGGTTTTCTGATCTGAATGTAACGGTACGGTCCAACAATGCAACGTGTGGCAAGAGCTCAAGCGAACCATTTGCTCGGCGTGCTCCAAAGTGATCGTATGAAAGTGGTGTGTTGAGGGTGATTTTGTTTCCTGAGATACTTTTGATTGTTCGCTCCTCCCATTGGTAGCCGCCTTCGAGCCGCCCTGCGTATTTAGTGAACGCACCAACGTCTGGTGGAAGTACTTGACGAGTGTCCGGAATTACAATTTGTGATCCAACGGTCCAACCGTTGGGCACTGACTCCAGTGTAAGTGTGGTATCTCCCTTTTTAGGTTCAGTAGATAACTCAAACCACGTCTTGTTCTTAGCAAGGCCATGCATACTGACTTTCCCTAGGACGACAAGTCCGTTACCGAGCATGTTCGGATCGATTGAAGTGTCAATTGCAACATCTTTAAAGATGACTTCAATATTTCCATCAACAAAGTCGTTTTGATCACCAATGGTGAGTTCACCTCCAGACCAAACTAAGAAATTCACCAGTTTGAGTGTGATTGATCGGTTAGTTGCAAAAGAGAGATGACCACCGGGATACACGCCGATGGTATTGATATCTACTGTAGATGAATCAAGCTCTACATCATGCTTGATTTGCACAACTTGATTCGCTGCGGGGATACGCCCAGAAGACCAGGTTGACGCAGAAGACCATTTTCCGTCTCGGACACTCTGTATAACAGGTCCTTGCGCATAGGTAGGATCGGCAAAGTTAATGAACTCGTCATGGTGCGTGACTATCGTAGGTCCAGGGTCACCCATTTGATCCATCATCCCACCAGTATGAATTGCTTGAGCTGCCTGATTCGTAACAGGATTATTCTGCATGCTCAAACCTATGCCTCCTACAAGAATAAATGCGCTAAAAACCGCCCCAATAAGATATGCTTTTTTGTCAACCATAATAAATATTTCTCTAATGAATTAGCTACGTTCTGTAAAGTGTGTTTATTATACCGCGCAGCAGGAAAGTTGAATTTATTTATTTGGATAACTTTTAGCAGCATATTTTGCGTATGATAAACCCAGAATAGGTCGTTTTTACACAAAAAAGCCTGTTTTAGCAGAAAACAGGTTGACATTGAAGTCAAATTATGGTAGTTTATTGACATCAAGTACGGAACTGTATTGAGGAAGCAAAGTCGTGTTTTTTCTACAGTCTCTTAGGTTTGAGACTTTATTCGATTTTGTTTCACAAATTCAAAATGCAGACAGGAACTATCGCTCGACTCAACAATGGGTACGGGTTCATCTCACAAGATGGCGAAGAGAAAGACCTTTTCTTCCATGCAAACGAACTTCAAGGTGTAAACTTTGACGACCTACAAGAAGGACAGAAAGTCCAGTTTGAGGTTGGCGAAGGACCAAAAGGTCCTAACGCAGTCAACGTTGGACTTGCTACAGATGCTCCGGCAGCTGAGTAAGCACAATGTGCATATAAAAAACACTGAGGCTATGCCTCAGTGTTTTTTATATGGTAAAATATACAGATACTATATTACTCAGTGTTTAATTTCCTTAGGTTATGAATGATAAACAAACAATACTCATTATTGATGACAAAGAAGAGCTAGGGAGCGCACTGTCTACGATGCTTGAGTTAAACGGGTATCAAACAACACATGCTGAAAGCGGTGAAGAGGGTCTTAAATTGGCACTTAAAAATCATCCAGATCTCATATTATTGGACTTGATTATGCCTGGTATGAATGGTCTTGATGTCTTGAAGCAATTACGAGAGGACACGTGGGGAGCAACTGCAAAAATCATATTATTGACCGCAAAGGAAAAAGACAATGAAGACTACGAAAGTCTTGGTATCAGCGGTGAGGATTATCTTACGAAAGCAAGGTGGGGGCTTGAAAATATTACAGAGAAAGTTGCAGCGAAACTTGCGGAGTAGTTACAGTATATGAGAAATGCGTATGCCCTATTAGGAATTTCATTCATCATAGTGTTTAGTGGCGCGTTTGTGCTTTTGTCCGACAGGGCACACGCACCAGCATCCGATACGCTAGAAGCTGAATTAGTAGATAATCAATCAGAAACTATGTCACTTTCACTCACTGCATCCGCATTCGATGACAACGGCAGTATTCCCTCACTCTATACATGTGACGGAGACAATATATTCCCGCCATTAGCAATTTCCGGGGTACCAGAAGATGCAAAGTCACTTGTTCTGGTGATGGATGATCCTGATATTCCTGCAGAAATAAAAGAAGCTCGAGGAATTGAGAAGTTTAATCATTTTGTATCCTACAATATACCCGCTGACACAACTGAGATTGATGCAGAATCAATCGTAGGCACCATGGGTACTAATTCAGCAGGAGAAGGCACGTACAGAGGTCCATGTCCTCCCCGAGAGTATGCGCCAACAGAACACCGATATATCTTTCGATTGTATGCACTTTCAGACGTGCTTACATTCGAAAATATCCCAACATTAGACGAGGTGGAGTCCGTAGCGAAAGAAAAAGCAATAGCGCAAACGGAACTCATTGGTCTATATGAAAGAAGTCCCGAGGAGTAGTAGTATAATGTATTAGAAGGTAGAAGGTAGAAGGTAGAAGGTAGAAGGTAGAAGGTAGAAGGTAGAAGGTAGAAGGTAGAAGGTGGGAATCTGTACTTTAAATTACCAGCTACAACCTACAAGCTACGGACTAGATTAATCAATTAAGAAATAGCCATGCTAACACTGTATTACAAACCAACATGCCCATTTTGCCAGAAAGTTTTAAGTGAAGCTGAGACGCTTGGCGTGAAATTAAATCTCAAAGATATCAGTTCAGACGAAGTGATTGCGCAAGAGCTGATCGATAAAGGAGGGAAGCAGATGGTTCCATATCTTGTTGATGAAGAAAAAGGTGTTTCTATGTACGAATCTAACGACATCGTGGCGCACCTAACTGAGCATTATGCAAATGGAGAAGGAGGAGGTTCATTCAATGGTCTAAAGGTGCACAAGAGTGATGATACGTGCGATTCGTGTCAGTAGTCTAGTAACAAAATAGTGAGTATATCGTTATAAAATAATATTTCACAAACAATATGTCATTTCCACAGATCAATTTTAAAGCAATGCATACAGAGGTTGACCCGGCATTACGAGATTTACTTGAGGTAAAACTGCAGTCACTTGAACGGTTCATTGGTGACGAGACCGACGTGAAGTGTGACGTGGAGTTTGATAAAGTCACATCAAGCCAGAGTGGAAAAATCTATCGAATCAAAGTAAATTTATGGCTGCACGGAAAGACATACCACGTTGACGCAACAGAAGACAGCTTTGAATTAGCACTTGATGAAGTACGAAGCGAACTCGATAAAGAATTACGCAGAGCAAACGACAAACGTGGTAGTTTGGTTAAGCGTGGAGGCCGGGCGATTAAAAACATGATGAAGTTTGGCAGTAAGTAAGCAAAAAACTAAAAACCGCCCGCCTTTGGCGGGCGGTTTTTAGTTTTTTATGAAGTCACTGTAGTCTGTCTCTTTCTTTCCTTCAGGGATTACTCGAAGTATTTGAAATGAGCCTTCAGGAGTAAGCTCTGCTTTGGTGATTTTTATACGTTTGTCGTTGTGGAAGAAAAATGTCCCAGGCCATTGTGCGTATGCGCGATATTTATTCCAGTTTTCTTGCGCTTCGCCATCAAGTTCGATCTGCCCGTCCTCTTTTTGAATCTTCCCGACGTGTGTAGCAAGCGTAGAGTCTTGTTCGATAGGTGTTATTTGGCCGTTCTCATATGACGGGAGTATCTTCACCAAAAGCTCAGCCCCGATGCCTATAAGACGTGCTCGTAGTTCGATCGTTGTTTCGTTTGGTTGAATTTCTGTTTCCTCTGCAGCGACAATTGGTCCTGCATCGAGCGCTTTGACCATTTGTTGAATTGTTACACCTGTTACTTCATCATTATTTAAAAGGGCAGACTCAACAGGGGAGGCACCACGATATTTTGGAAGTAGGGAATAGTGAATGTTTAATACGCCTTTTGGAAACGCTTGTATGAGCTTCTCGGGTAAAATCTTTCCATACGCAACAACGATCGCATAGTCGCAGTCATGGTCTAGGATTGTGTTCAGTACTTCTTCGTCAATTTTTTCTGGAGTAAGAACTGGAAGATCGTGTGAGAGCGCCCATTGTTTGGTTTCTGTTGGAGTCAGTGTGTGTTTGCGCCCTCGAGGTGCATCAGGATTGGTAACTACGACAGTAGGAACAACGCCATGTTCAAATAGTATTTCAAATGTATCGCTCGCAACCTCCGGTGTACCAAAAAAAGCTATTTTCATTGTAATTACACAAGATTACTCAGCTTCGCTTAGATTTTTACCTTTCATTTCTTCCTTGTCCCAGACTTGCTCTGCGCGGTCAACAAAGAGTATCCCATCGAGATGATCAGTTTCATGTTGAATGATCTGTGCAAGCAAGCCTCCTGCGCCGCGTTCGAATTGCTTCCCGTTCTCATCAAGTGCACGCATCGTTACATTTGTTGCTCGTTTTACCTCGCCATAGTGATCACGGACAGAAAGACAACCTTCACCAACAAAGTGTGTTTTCTTCGAGGATTTCACTATCTTGGGATTGATTGCAACAAAGCTCGGCATTGCTTTTTCTCGATCGGTACTCTGGTCAGAAACAATAAAAAGCCGCTTACTCACTCCTACTTGAGGTGCCGCAATGGCAACCGCAACAAACCCATCAACGTTGTACTCCTTCAGTGCTTCTCGCATCTTCTTAATGAGTTTTGTTACATATCCACTCTCAAAATCCTCCGAAGTGATTTCTTCGGCGATTGTATGTAACGCTTCGTGTGTTTGTGGGACTAATTTAGGCATATTGTGTAGGTACTATACCGTATAATTCACCAAAAACCAGCAATTATGTATTAAATATAAAGTAGTGCTTTCGTTTGAGTTTTCTAACTGGAACAAAGCCACTTTTTTTCAGCATACATTGACTAGCCAGATTGTCTGGATGTGTCGTCCCGATGACGCGGGAATATCCGAGTGTCTTTTGAGCGTATGTTGCAAGACGATGAATTGCCTTTGAAGCATATCCTTTGCGCGTAAACTCTAATCCTATCCACCCACCAACTTCGCATCTGTGATTTCCTCTTGGTATAAGTGAGACTAATCCTATTAGTGTTTTGTTCTTCCATACTCCAAGACGGATCTTCTTAGGATTCTGAGGTTTCATAATGCTCTGAGCAACATCTTGTTCGGTTTTGTATTTCGCTTCAGTCATTGTTCCAAATTGACTGAGGTGTTGACGGTTTTTTTCAAGAAGAGCGAAATACATCTTCGTATCCTCCATGGTCAGTTGCCGTAAGGTGAGGCTTTTTGTTTTGATAATAGTCTTAATCATAATTACACAATCCTATCTGGATTAATCTCAATCTTGATTGATGGGGGGAGCGCTCGGAGGCAGCTTATGAGTTCTGATATTGGCCATTTTTCTTGTTCGATGCGGATGAGGCCGTATCGAGTTGTCTTTTTTATCAGTGATTGTGGGGCGCTGTAAAACTTAGGTTTATACGCCTCCAGCAGTTTTGCTATCTTGCCTTCTGTTTCTGTCGCAGCTTCTTTGGTATCTTGCCAGGTTAAGAGTATAAACACTGAGAATGGTGGATATGAGAGTGCTTTTCGCAGTTCGAGTTCATCGGTGAAAAATTGTTCAACCAGGCCTTGCTTTGCGTACTCTATAAGTTCGTCTGGTTCGGTGCGGGTTTGGAGGAGTACTTTTTTTGAGGTTATATCTCGCAGTGTTAAAAGAAGTCCAAAGAACTCTTCTTCAGCTCTCCAGGTAGGAATCGATCGAGTCGCGTCGTGTGAGGTGATGGCAGTGAGATCAACTTGTTGCTCGATATATGGCAACGCCATCTGGGTACCGATTAAGACAGAACCTTTCGTGTCATAGAATTTCCCCAGGATCGTGCGGGCTTTTTTATAGGTGGTTGCTGTTGTGTGGTCAAACAAAAACATCGGTACATATGGAAAGAGGTTTTGAAGTTCGCTATGAATATGCTGAATGCCTATACCGCGTTCACGAAGCCTCCATGAGCCACACGCAGTACATGTATCAGCTGCACGAATTCTTTTCCCCGAAGCTTGTGAGAGAAACCATCGTTCCTCTTCACCGTTGTTCATTGTTTTAAATAGAGAGTAAGGAGCACCCGAGTCTGGACATCGGAAAATATGCCCGCAATCAATACAGATCACAACCGGAGCAATACCTCTTCGCGCTGCGTACACAAATGCTCTACCGCGCGCGTCAATCGTCGTTTGTAGTTCGTTCTTTAGTTTCTGTGAGAATAATTCAAATGGCTTGTCTTCGCTTGGCTGTGTCTCTTGCACGACAACTTCAAAATCTGAAGAGAACGTGAGTCGTTTTGGGCATTCGCCGTAGGTTGTGTATATGTCTTCGCGGCGTAGGTTCTCATCTTCTGAGCGCGGCAGAATATCCCCATACGTCATTGTTCTATTAGTCACACGCGCAAGTATCTTCAAGACATCTCTATGATCCAAGTATGGCCGTGATCTGCCTTTGTAGTATCGGCTGCGGGACTGTTCGACAATGATGTGTGTGATGTCGTGACGATCAATGTATGCGTGCCCGGGAGTTGTCACAATAAGCTTTGCGTTGGTGAGGTCATAGAAAGACGCGTACGCAGCAGCCATTTTCTTTTTTGTGAGATGCGGTGAAAAAATCACCACACGATCTTCAATCCCATTAGAAAGAATCTCTACAACGCGATCAATATCTGCTGCAGTAGGAACTACAAGTAAGACTGACCCGCGGTGCGCAAACACTTCACGAATCTTACTTCGGTACGCAATAAATCTATTGTCATACGTTGCTTGCAGTACTTCAACCTCGGGACGTATGTCAGCGTGCGAAAGAGGTGCAGTGTACTGCGCTGGCTCCGATCCATCACGGATTTCGGGAGGCAGTAGCGCATAGAGAACCGAGCCAAGTTGAGCGGGGTGTGATTTACAAAACATCTTCGCAGTTTCAATCAGAGAGGGAGGCAATGGCTGCGCGTCTCTTTGCTCAGGGAGTTTCTTAAGCGAAAACGTCGCTGCGCGCACTGCCGTGCGCGCAGCGGAGACGCTCGTTACACCAACAACCATGGCGTACACAGTAGATTTGCGCAGGGGTACCTCGATGATAGAGCCGGTGTTGTATGAGATACCAGAATAGTACGTGAGGGAAGCAATATATGATCCACGTGTAAGTGGAATAACCTCAACAATATACATAAGCCCATTCTAGCAAAAACAGCCTAAAGTATGAAATCAAATGAAATAAGGAGTGAAACGACTATATTGAATTTACGTCCCAATGTCCTCCTCTCCTAGAGGACATTGCTGGACGAACCAGATCGAACGCTTGATTCTAAAACTCCTCCAAGTATTTCACATCAGCACCTAAACTCGTCAGGCGTTCAACTAAGTTTTCATAACCTCGATTAATACTGTATATATTTCGTAAGACTGACCGGCCGTGCGCTCCGAGCAT
>JBLHGD010000007.1:0-25539 GCA_047616585.1 Candidatus Azotimanducaceae bacterium | reverse complement strand
ATTTGAGGGAGACATCCTCGTTACTGCTGTCGTACCCGATATTCCCGTTGCAGTACGCGGTGGTCAACCTGTGTACGTGCGAGACATTGCAATCGTTGAAGATGGATACCGAGAAGCATCCTCTCTTTCAAGACTCAGTCTCGACGGTAATCCGACAGAAAAATCAATTTCGTTTAGCGTTTTCAAAAGCAAAGGTGGAGACATCACAAAAATTGCAGACGAGGTGGGCGACAGAATTCTTGAACTTCAGGCATCTGGAGAATTACTCGACGGACTTACTGCTGAGTTACTTCTAGATAGTGGCGAGCAAATCAAGGAGGAGTTAACGAGACTCGTTCGTTCTGGAGTTACTACAATTGTACTAGTTATAATCTTACTCATCTTCACCATCGGATGGCGTGAAGGACTGATAGCAGGAGCTGCAATTCCTCTCTCGTTCACAATCGGATTTATTGGGCTTTTACTTTCAGGAAACACAATTAACTTCGTGAGTCTCTTCGCACTTATACTCGCTGTTGGTATTCTTGTTGATTCAGCTATTGTGATGATCGAGGGGATCAATCGTCGCATGAAGGAAGACCCGCAGATCGATAAGATTAAAGCTGCGTTACTAACAATTAAGGAATTTAACATTCCGCTAATGACCGGTACACTCACAACAATTGCCATGTTTTCGGGACTGTTCCTTGTTGGAGGTATTTCTGGTCAATTCATTTCTGCAATCCCATTTACAGTAAACTTTATTCTTGTGGCATCGCTCTTGGTCGCACTTGGATTCATCCCTTTGATTGCAGCAATATTCCTTCGACGAAGAACGGAATCAAAAATGGACACGCTTCAGCAGAAATACTCACGTATTTTGGAAGACTGGTACCGAACTAAATTGCGCTCCTTCCTAGAGAGCAGAAAAAAGAAAGTAATTTTTGTGAGTATTATTCTCGTTGGGTTTGTGATTTCACTGGCAATGCCTATCATTGGAGTTGTTAAAGTCACCTTCTTTGAACAAAGTGATATCGATTGGATTTTTGCAGAAATTGAAATGCAGCAAGGCACTGAGCTCGGGACAACCGACTTAGTAGCGCGGCGCGTTGAAGAAATTCTCTATAACGATCCAGATATTGAGTCATTTACGACAACAGTAGGCTCTTCTGCTGAGTTTTCTAGCAACAGCGGTAGTCAATCAGGTGCAAAACTTGCTAACTTCTTTATTACGTTACGTGAAGATCGACCAATTACCAGTACTCAAGTTGTTGAACGGCTACAAGAAAACTTGCGCATCATCAATGAGGGTGCTGTTACTGTAGGTCAGCCTAGTGACGGGCCTCCAACTGGAGCTGCTGTTGTTGTGCGGTTTCTTGGGGAGGATCTCGATGAGCTTACCGGGGCAACATTGCGCGCTTCCGAGTTTCTCAAAACTATTCCTGGCACTACAAACATTGAAACAAGTACTAACAACAACAGTACTGAGTTCGTTTTCACACTTAACAAAGCGAAAGCAATTGGATATGGTCTTGATCCATTTTCTGTTTCGCAAACCTTGCGCACAGCTGTTAATGGCACTGAGGCAACTTCTGTAACGACCTCTTCTGATGATATAGATATTGTTGTAAAGCTTGCTCTGAACTCTGACTATATTGATTCAAGCAACACAAGTGACACAACAATCAATACGCTCGAGAATATTTCACTACAACTCCAAAACGGTGAAAGCATTCTATTAAGCTCAATTGTAGACACTTCACTACGAGAATCTAGTTCTGTAATTAATCACCAAGACAGCAAGCGGATCATCGTCTTAAACGGTGACGTTACGTCTGACGCTAACGCGCGCGAAGTCAATGCCGAATTTCTCAGCCGTGTGAGAGCTGAAGCGCAAATACCAGACAGCATCGAACTCTCAACCGGTGGTGAGAGCGAAGAGTCAAATGAAGCGTTCCGTGATATGTTTTACGCACTTATTGTAGGTGTTGTACTCATGCTTGCTGTTCTCGTTTTACAGTTCAACTCATACCGTCACACATTCTATGTACTTTCCATTCTTCCGTTTTCACTGATTGGAATCATGACTGGACTCTCACTGACGCAACTTCCTCTCTCCTTCCCCTCCATCATGGGATTCGTCGCACTCTCTGGAATTGTGGTAAATAACTCTATTCTGTTGATTGATCAAATGAATAATAATCGTAGAAAATACCCTGAAAAAAGTATTAAAGAGAATGTTGTTGATGCAGCAGTATCAAGACTCCGACCGATTTTGTTAACTACCCTTACCACTGTTGTTGGTATCTATCCTCTGACATACGCGTCTGATCTGTGGTCGCCACTAGCATGGGCAGTGATGTTCGGACTTTCCTTCTCTGTAGTGATTACACTCTTACTGATTCCAATCATCTACAACAGAAAGCCCGGCGAACTATCATAATTTGTATCACACCCGTCATATCTACAAAAATGGTCAACACTCAGTGTTGGCCGTTTTGTAGTAGATTTTGATGTTGACATTAATTCCGTATTTAATTGTGTTATTAAATACGGAATTATTTACGCAATTAAATAAGTATCGTTGCGCTTTTGTCGCAAAGGTTATTTGCCAGGTTTTATTTAAGCTGCCTCAACCTGATCTAACTTTCTCTCAATATTCGCAACATATTCCTTGAATTCATTAAGAAGTTGCATATACGCTTCTGGGTTCTCAAGCTTAAGATCCTCTAAGTTAGCAATAGCTTGTTTGATTTCAGTTTCTACTGTTTGTGTATCCATAGTAATGATGTAGTTATGATTTATCCTCTTTCACTGCTTCTAAAACACGTCTGGCAATGAGAGTTTCCTCTACTGAAGACCCCTTAGAAAGGAAAGAAATGGTCATAAGTCCAGCGAGTATTGCAGCTGCAGTAGTCCCTTTAGCTAACTCTTGAAGTATCTCGCCGTCGAAAAGTAAGCTGCGCGCGCCTGGTAAGGCTGCAAATGTTGTAACCAAACCCCAAAAGGCAGCTTTTTCGTGGGCATCTTCGGCCCGCGTTTCAAGTTCGGTCAAATTTTTTTCTGAAAGGGTTTCCATATCTATCCCATTAAGATTTGCCAACCTCTCAATAGCATGTGTGACACTATTAACCACCTCTTTCTCCTCTTGTTCAATACTTTCTAAAGTAATTTCACCCTCTACAGCTACAGGCGTGCCAGAACTTTCAAACTTGGGACTCATATATTAAATATAATCTCTTAAGTCCTTATTATGGTATTAATGTATGTCTGAAACAACTTTACTGGCACGTCTTAAATGCCGTTATCATGCTATTTGTATAGCTCTATTAATCTCAAATGAGGATTGTTGCGCTGTTGTTACTTATCTCAAGTGTGCCAGATTCAACTTCAAATGTTTCAACTTCTCCGTCAGCTTTTAGTACTGAAACAGTGCCTTTTCGTAGTGGTGAGATGAGCGCTTCGTGTTCTGCGAGGATGGTCATATCACCATCAACACCCGGGACTGACACGGAGATGACTTCCCCGTCAAGGACAGGTCCGTCAACACGTGAAATTATAAGCTTAAGTAATTTTTGTTCTGCCATAGTTGAATATTATATTTGCAATACTCAGGGAGTGGAATATTGCGCCATATACAAGGCGAAGCAAGATTTGTGAGTGAGGTGTACGTAATTGTACATTGAGCGAACAAATCGTAGCTTCAACGCCGTAGATGGTGTGATATTACGATGCCTGCACCTCGTCGATGCCTCCCTTCATGTAAAAGTCCTGCTCACCCTTATCATCGTGCTTACCGTCAAGGATTTCACCGAAGCCACGTACTGTGTCTTCAAGTGATACGTATTTTCCAGGTGAACCGGTAAATACTTCGGCAACAGAGAATGGCTGACTTAAGAATCGTTGGATTTTACGTGCTCGATATACAGCTTGTTTGTCATCGTCTGAAAGCTCTTCGATTCCAAGAATTGCGATGATGTCCTGTAGGTCTTTGTATCGCTGCAATACGAGTTTTACACCTTGCGCGACCCGATAGTGCTCTTCTCCTACAATCTGTGGATCAAGTGCTGAAGAGTTACTCTCAAGCGGGTCAATCGCAGGGTAAATACCAAGTGATGCGAGTTGTCGCGAGAGTACCACTGTAGAGTCCAAGTGAGAGAAGGTTGTAGCTGGAGCCGGGTCAGTGAGGTCGTCGGCTGGTACGTAGACAGCCTGCACTGACGTAATTGATCCTGCTTTAGTTGAGGTAATACGCTCCTGCATTTTACCCATCTCTTCAGCGAGTGTTGGCTGGTACCCAACTGCTGATGAAACTCGCCCAAGAAGTGAGGACACCTCCTGTCCAGCTTGTGTGAATCGAAACACGTTGTCCATGAAGAACAGTACATCCTTTCCTCCGTCTCCATCACGAAGCGCTTCAGCCATTGTGAGGCCAGTGAGTCCCACACGAGCACGAGCACCTGGAACTTCGTTCATCTGTCCGAATACAAGTGCTGTTTTATCCAGTACACCAGAGTCCTTCATTTCGTGGTACAGGTCATTTCCCTCGCGTACTCGCTCACCTACTCCCGCAAACACTGAGTATCCTCCGTGTTCGCTTGCGACATTGTGGATTAGTTCCTGAATCAAAACTGTTTTCCCTACACCCGCTCCTCCAAAGAGCCCTACCTTCCCTCCTTTGATAAATGGTGCAAGCAAGTCAACAGACTTGATTCCTGTTTCAAATACTTCAGTTTTTGTAGACTGATCTACAAACGCCGGAGCTTCTTGGTGGATTCCACGAACTTTCACGTCCGAAAGACTCTCACCATCATCGAGTGCCTCCCCGAGTACATTAAAGAGTCGTCCAAGTGACCTTACCCCAACAGGAACAGAGATCGCGTCTCCCGTATCTTCCACAGAAAGCCCACGCTCCAACCCTTGTGTGTCCTGCATCGCAATAGTCCGCACTCGATCTAAGCCTACATGTTGCGCTACTTCAAGAGTGAGTGTGACGTCACCATTTTGCACTTTCAGTGCGTTTTGAAGAGCAGGGACACCATCTTTGAAATGGACATCTACAATAGGGCCAACAATCTGTGTAATTACTCCCTGATTTGAACCTTGTGTTGTTTTAGTTTCTGTTGCCATAATAATGTTTTGATAAAATTAATAAGTTACTTGGACTCAGTACCACTGAGTAATGAAAGTCGAATCTCGGCTCTCATTACTTAGTACTACAGTAAAAACATAATCGTAAATAAATATGCCAAGAAAGCTCCGAATGCTAATAGAGAAAACAAAGCAAATTTTCTTGTTGCACCATTATTATTCAGGACAAATTTAATTACTCTAGGAGTTATAATTAATGCAAGCAGAGTTGATAAACCAGTAAACACGAGAAAATATACAGAAACTGTGTTTGAAACTGAGCTACCAATTGCAGAATGAATAAACCACGCTGCAACTGGAGAAATCAATATTATGTAGTCAAGAATATTTGCTTTCATACTAATTTTCCATAGCGGCAATTCCTCCTGTAATCTCAGAGACCTCAGCCGTAATAGCTGCCTGTCGCTCCTTGTTGTACACAAGCGTCAATGCTTTTGCAACCTCCTTTGACTTATCGGTCGCATTTTTCATTGCGACCATACGTGCTGAGTGTTCTGAGGCTTTGTTTTCAAGCATTGCGTGGTAGAGCATGATCTGTACGAGCTGTGGAATGAGTGCGGTTAGTACTTCCTCAGGACTTGGCTCAACGGTGTACACGTGACCATTTGATTCTGACTCAATTTCACTAAACTTACCTTTCTTTGGAACAATGTCTCGCACCATTGTCTCTAGAATATTGGTGTCAAGAGGGAGAATCTGTCGCAGCAAAGCATTCTGCTCAAACGTAGAGACGAAGTTTTGATATACGATTGAAACAGTTTTATATTCTCCAGAATTAAACGCTTTTGTAACAATCCCCATCACGTCTTTCATATCATCGACTGAAACAGTGTCAGCAACGTTTGTATACTCACCATCGAGCACATACTCTCGTCGCTTAAAGTGTTCCACCGCTTTTCTACCAAACGCAATAATACGGACATCTTCTTTTGGAAGTGCCGCAATAGCTATGGTCACACTCTTGAGCACAGAACTGTTAAGTGCCCCAGCAAGACCCTTGTCACTTGTCATCACAACAAAGCAAGACTTCGCATCTTTTTGAGGTTCTTGAGTCATGAACAAGTCAGCGTCGGTGCTCTTACTAATTCGAGTGAGGATACGCATTGCTGCTTCAGCGTAAAACTTGCCTGAAAGCGCACGTTCCTGACTTTTACGCATCTTAACCGCAGAAACAGACTCCATAGCCTTTGTGACCTTGCCAGTTTTTAGCGTCGAGATTATTTTGTTTTTAACTTGTTTTAGGGCCATAGTAAGAAACGTTATTTTATCGATTTTCCAATTAGCTTCAAAACGAAGTACGCACCTATCATACTTAGACCACTGTACAAAAGTATTGTGATCAAACTAAACACATAACTGTCTGTAGTTGCACAATTTACGTTTTCTTGATAACAAATTGAACCGGTTGACCAAGGGTCCGTATTGAATAAGGTGTAGATATACAAACCAATACAAAGAACCAGGCATAGTGTAACTACTGCGAGTAAAATTTTCTTTAGTATTGTGTATAGTTTTTCGTTCATACGGTTTTCCGACATTTACCCTGTGTACAAATCGGAGTGCGCTTCTTTAAAGTCAGCAATTGCTTTGTTCAATTTCTCTACCAACTCATCAGTTAACTCTCGTCCAGTTTCAATTGAGTCAAGAATGTCTTTTCGGTCTCGTTCTACAAATGAAAGTAGTGCTTCTTCAATTTTCTTTGCGTTTTCTACTGGAGCTCCCTCAAATACTCCCTCGTTTGCAGCATAGATAGCAACTACTTGCTTGTAGAATGGCATTGGGTCATTTTGCCCTTGTTTCAGGAGCTCTACATACTTTCGCCCTGATTCGATTCGAGCTTTTGTGTCTTCATCGAGGTCAGACGCGAACTGCATGAAAGCTTCGAGTTCTCTAAACTGGGCCAACTCAAGTCGGATCTTTCCAGACACCTTCTTCATAGCTTTTGTTTGTGCAGCAGACCCAACACGAGATACTGAAATACCCACGTTTAATGCAGGACGGATACCCTTGTTGAACAAGTCACCTTCAAGGAAGATCTGCCCGTCAGTGATTGAGATCACGTTTGTTGGAATGTACGCTGAAACGTCACCTTCTTGTGTCTCAATAATTGGAAGCGCTGTGATTGACCCTCCACCAAGTTCTTTAGAGAGCTTTGCGGATCGTTCAAGTAGTCGTGAATGTAAGTAGAAAATATCTCCTGGGTACGCTTCTCGTCCTGGTGGACGACGAAGTAGTAATGACATTTGTCGATATGCGTTTGCGTGCTTTGAAAGGTCATCAAGAATGATCAACACGTCTCTTCCTTGCTGCATAAAGTACTCGCCAATTGCCATACCAGCAAACGGTGCAAGGAAAAGCATTGGAGAAGCCTCCGAAGCTGAAGTTGCAACAATTGTTGTGTACTCCATGGCTCCTGCCTCCTCAAGCTTTGCCATAAGGCTTGCTGTTTTTGAACGCTTCTGTCCAATTGCAACATAAATACAAATAGGTCGCTTGTCTTTCGGCTCATACTTTTGGTTGATGATTGTATCAATTGCAATCGTTGTCTTTCCTGTCTGACGGTCACCGATAATCAACTCTCGTTGTCCTCTTCCAATTGGGATCATTGAGTCGATTGCCTTAATACCTGTATGGATCGGTTCATTCACTGCCGATCGTTCCATAACACCATAAGCAACACGCTCAATTGGCATGTCTTTGTCTGTTTCGATAGCTCCTTTACCGTCAATTATCTCTCCAAGAGAAGTCACTACGCGCCCCACAATTCCCTCACCTACAGGAACTGAGAGCAACTTGTTGGTACGTCGTACCCGCATCCCTTCCTTTATACGTTCTGCTTCACCAAGCACCACAACCTTAACCACATCCTCCTCAAGGTTGAGAATCAAACCGTAGAGAGCATCTTTGCTTTCCAGCGTTTCCTCAAGTGATTTCCCGTCACCGTCATCAAACACAACCATCTCCATCATTTGTGCTTTCTGGAGACCTTCGATCTCAGCAATACCATCTCCGACGGTGGTCACAACTCCAATTTCTTCTGGAGAAGCTTTCGTGTCGAGATTCTGAATCTCTTTTTTAATTCTATCGATTATAGGTGTGGTCATATGTTAGCAATTAGTTGGTAGTAAGTAGTTTATAGTGGTGATGAAGTAAGGGGTCTAACCCCTTACTTTTGGTTATTTGGTAATTGAACGATATAGTTTTGTTAATGCGGATTTGTAGCTCTGGTCTAGCAGGACATTGTTGTACGAAACAACACTTCCTCCAATGATTGACTCGTCAACAACGGTATCAAACTCAGCTGGTGCATCAATTTCTTTGAGCGCTGCATCGATAGCGGTTTTCTGATTTTTTAGCGCTTCTTCACTTGCAATAGTGACTTGCGGAAGTTGCGAGACATCGCGTGCTTCAAGTTGTGTGAGTACCGCACGCAAAATTGAGGCATACAAACTCATGTGACCCTTAGACTCAAGTGTGTCCTTCAATCCAGTAAGCACCACTGAGGCGTCCTCATTCTTAAGTAGTTCTAATACTGCGCTAACGTAGTGTTTCTTCATATACTATTTATGACGCCTGTCCACGTATGCACTTTTCAGCAGCAAATACTGCCAGCTTAGCGATCTCTGCTTCACTTTCTTTGAGAGCATTAGTTTTAAGATCTTCACCTTTTTTCTCAGCTTCAGACACTGTATGCACAGCTTTTTCATTTGCTTGTGCAACGATTTCACCTGCTCGCTCTTTAGCACTTTCCTTCGCGCGCACTCCAACTTCCTCAGCATCTTTGTGTGCTTGGGTAAGAATACCCTTCTTCTCTTCATCAGCTTCTGAAAGCGACTTTGCAGCACTTTCAGCATCTTCAACACCCTTTTTCACCTTTTCTTCACGCTCTTTGAGCATATTCAGAACCGGGGTATAGAGAAAATACCCCAACGCAACTGCCAAAAGGCCAAAGTTGATGATCTGTATGACGATCAAACGAGCGTCGATACCAAATGTAGTTAGTATTCCTTCCATAAGTAATGTTTAAGATGTGTAATGTCTCTCCCCACACTGTGATCAAGCAAGAATGTGTGAGATGCAAGGAGAGTTTAAAAAATTCTTTGAGGCGTACTGAGTGGTACGTTAAAAATAATTTTTCAAACTCAACGAAGCAGACTGCGCGTTATTGCTTGATTACGCGAACTTGATGATGAATGCAACAACTAGAGCGAATATAGCAAGCGCTTCAACGAACGCAATACCGATAAACATAGTTGCTTGTACCTTTCCTGCTGCTTCCGGATTTCGTCCAATAGCTTCAAGTGCTTTAGATACGAGAATACCTAGACCAATACCTGGGCCAAGTACACCAAAACCTGCAGCAATTCCCATAGCCATAGCTTTCATCGCGTCAGCATCAATGTTTGCAATCTCAGTTGCAACTTGAATTTGTTGTTCTGGAGTCATAGTGATTTAATTTATTTTAATAGACAATATGAGTCGACATGCCATGCTGACTCAATAGTACCTACTAGTGTGGTTCATCGATGGCAATTTTGATGAAAAACAACGTCAAAATTGCGAAAATGAATGCCTGGATAAACCCTACAAATACCTCAAAAGCCAAAAGTGGCACCGGTAGGATGTACGGAACAAAAAACATCGCCACCAGAATAAGCGTTTTCCCAGCGAAAATGTTGCCAAACAGACGAAAGGAGAAGGAAATGAGTCTCGCAATCTCACTTATAAGTTCAATAATACCAATAACAAAGGCCAATGGCGAGCTAAAATTAATGAATTTACGTCCATATTTGAACAGCCCCAGTAAGAATACCCCAGCAAGCTCAATAGATACAAAGGCAATGAGCGCGAACGCGATAGTAATGTTCAGGTCAGTAGCAGCTGGGTGAAAGAACGGAATGAATTTATCTTCTATTTCTCCTGCAACTTCGTGTGATTCTATTGCAGTGTGGATGCCGATAGAATCAACTCCCGGCATGAGGCCAACCCAGTTCATAACCAAAATGAACAGGAAGATAGTCATCACTAATGGGAAAAATTTTGTAGCTAACTTACGACTTTCGAGTACTGTAGCCATATAATCGTGCACACCCCCAAGTAGTGCCTCAAACAGACTTTGCAATTTTCCAGGGATTAATTTCATGTTTTTGCCCACAAAAAATGCAAGGATGAGTAACACAACCATTGAAAGCCACACGGTTAAGAGAGTATTTGTAATTGGTATACCAAAAAGCGTCCCAACGATGTCTGGCGCTAGATGGATCGTAATCCCCTCTCCTGCTGCATGTGCTGTGTTAGTCAACGAAAACATATACTCAAGCAGAGTATCGTACAACCGTGCCACTCTGGATAATTCAGAACAATTGAAATAGTAAACCGACTATTGTTATCTCTTTGGTTTACGACTCAGGTTGTCCAAAATTACAAAGCCTGGCTTGACGTATTGATTGTAAACAAACCGCTTGCGGGCGCATCATAGCATGTATATTGGAAAAAATAAAATGAGAAACTGGGTATATCCCGACACTAACATTAGGTCTGTTACTGCTTTGCAGTAACGTTTCCGATAACATTAATTACGTTAAAAAATCGACGTTATCATCAACAGACTAAAACCGACCTAGCGTTAGTGTAGGGTGTATCTGTCCTCATGATTCTGCAACAAATGTCGTGCATTTACGGTACTATATAGTACAAATAAAATTTAATTGTATGAGCTTTGAACATCTAAACAGTATTTACCGTAACTACGATATCAGAGGAGAGTATCCGAGCGAAATCAATGAAGACGAAGTTGAAAAAATTGGCAAAGCACTTGTGTTGCATTTTAAAGCTAAAAAAATTGCAATCGGGCGTGACATCCGCCCTTCAGCTGATGCGCTATTTCTTGCCCTGGCAAAAGGAATTGCGAGTCAAGGATGTGACGTAATAGATCTTGGCCTGACGACTACTCCAATGACGTACTTTTTTGGAGGGTCTACAGATGTAGACGCGACCGTTATGATTACAGCTTCTCATATGCCCAGTCAATATAATGGTTTGAAAATTACTGTTGAGGATTCAAAACCTGTAACAGCTGATATTTTACAGATATTGAAGGATATAGTTGGTACACATACGTTTTCTACAGAAGGAACCATGGGCAAAGTGACGACGCACGCCATGCAACCTGCGTGGATTGACAATTTCAAATCGAAGCATGATCTGTCAGACACAAACTTTAAAGTTGTTATAGATCCCGCAAACATGATTGGTGCACTCGATATTGACACATTCAAAGCCTTCGAACCTGACATTACTGTACACACCATATATGACGAATTTGATCACACATGCCCAAATCATGAAGCAAACCCTATAAAGCTGGAAACCCTAGCTGACCTTGGAGCTGAAGTTATTTGTCAAAGCGCTAATATAGGTATTGCCTTCGATGGAGATGCGGATCGCGTTGGTTTTGTTGATGAAACAGGCCGTGCAATACCATCTGACCTTATCGGCGCTCTTCTTGCTAAGTTTATCCTAAAGAAATACCCAGAAAGTACGGTTGTATACGATGTTCGCTCAAGCAAATCTCTGTCTGAAATTATTCATGAATCTGGGGGTACACCTGTCGCTGAAAAAGTCGGCCATACTAACATCAAGCACACGATGCGTGCACATGACGCAGTGCTTGGTATTGAGTTAGCGGGTCATTTCTTTTTTAAAGAAACATATTTTTCTGAAGGAGGGCCCTTACCCGCATTTATGCTACTTGAACTAATGAAAAATGAGAAAAAATCCCTTTCTGAACTCGTGCACGAGGTGAGTAGATACGAGCATTCAGGGGAAATCAATAGCGAGATTACAAGGACTTCAGAAGCAATTTACACTGATTTACAAAAAGCATTCCCAGAAGCAATTATTGAAACACTAGATGGACTGACCCTTGTGTCTAAAACTTGGTGGTGTAACGTACGCCCCTCAGGAAACGACCCCGTTATGCGATTAAATTTAGAAGCTGATACAAAAGAAATTATGGAGAAACGAACTGCAGAAGTTCTTGAGATCATACGAAGCTCCTAAAGACGAGAAAGTGCAGCGAGCTCGAGTAGGAAATGCAGAGTAAACGATGCAAACATGACAATTCCTAGTGCGCGAACTATTGAGACAAAGTGTGCTGGATAACTCCCATCCAAAGGTAACTTAAACCGGTGGATAATAACTACAGCAAGAGCATTTCCTAGTCCTAGTAGCAGGAAGAGTATGGAGAGCGTATACACAACATCTGATCCACCAAGTAAATGAACGTAACTTAGTCCAAATGAAACTCCTGAGGCAAGCAGAGCGAGCACCGAAACACCACGCACCGTAACACTTTTAACTTTCTTTTTTAAAATCGCCATAAGAAGACCGTACGATGCAGCAATAGCTGTCATTGATGCAAGTATATGGATAGCAAATGATAGATCAGACATGTTTCTTTTTTATATATTCACGGATTTTGTGTAGTACATATGCCCCGGCTACAATAATTACCCCATACACAACCATTATCTCTATAAAACCGTACCGAATGCCACCAGTGAGGAAAAAACCTAGAATCATTGCTCCCCACCATGTAATAAATGAGAGCGCACTTCCCCAGTATAGTGAAATTTTATGCGATTGGAGTAACAGTGCATTAACTGCAACAATTAGTACCATGGCCATCTTTGCCCAAAAGACTGGGTTTTGTAATCTAAACTCTTGACCATTTACTATGTACAATATGATAAATCCAACACCCGTGAACACGGCAAGCACTAGTCCTATACGCAGCACTACAAAGTCTAAGCCAAGCATCCCTCGTTCATCTTCTGACATAGTACCGTCAGCAAGTGCCTTGTTGAGATGTACCTCAATAAATGTAGCTCCGCCCACACCAAGAATAGTCCCTATAAGATGACCTATGACCAGTAATGAGTATACGTCCATAGAATGTGGTTACTCAGCGACAGTCGCTTGATATCCAAGCTTTCCAATTTCAGAAATCAACGCGTCAGCATTTGTAACAGCTTCATCAAACTCAAATGACCCCTTCTTCGCATCCAAATCTACTGATGTTGTACCCACGCCATCCATCTGTTCAGTTACCATTTGTATCCCTGTTGCACACCCCCCACAATGCATCCCCTCAATATTCAATTCTACTTTTATCATATAAATGCATTATATCACTATGCAGAAGCTAGACACATACTCATACGAATAAGTTCGAGGCCTTGCCTCGAACTTTCTGATATAATAAGCGCATGTCAATGCGTACAGTAAAATTTGCTCAACGCGAATACTATCATTGTTACAATCGAGGCGTAGACAAGCGGAACATATTCATGGACAAGATGGATTATCAGTATTTTATGAAATCACTCTATGCATACAACACAAATGAAGTTCGGGGAAAATTGAGACTGCACAATGATGCGGTGATTCAAGAAGAAAGACCAATTTCGATTATGGCATTTTGCCTGAACTCAAATCACTACCATTTGTTAATCAGAGAAAACACTGAGGGCGGAATTTCAAAATTTATGCAGAGAGTTGGGACTGGTTACACCATGTTTTTTAATCAACGGTACGATAGATCAGGCAGCCTATTTCAAGGGAAGTTCAAAGCAACGCATATTCAAAATGACGAAAAGCTACGTCATATTTCTGCTTATGTGAATCTAAACAATTTAGTTCACAATATTACTGATCTGACAAAATACCGTACAAGCTTTCCACTTTATACCAAGGAGTACCTAACAAACTCAACTCAAGTTCGAGGCAAGGCCTCGAACTTGAGTCTGTCGAGTAAGATTTGCTCCGACTATAATTTTTTAATTGAGACACCTGAGTTGTACGACACGTATGCCACGAGTACTGTTGCGGAAATCATTCAGTCTCGAAAAAATAGTGAGCTACTCGAAACACAAGACTACCTCGAATAGCAAAACGTTCGAGGCAAGACCTCGAACGTTTTGAATTACTTGTGTTTATAATGTTCTCTGTTTATTTTATTGACACTAGATCTTGCTGCCTTGAGAGCTTTTCCATTTTTGGTGTGAACCACTTGAGTGTCATGGAGTTTACAACAACTGATACTGAGCTGAATGCCATCGCGAATCCTGCAATTTCAGGTCGGAGTGTAGCCTGTGAAATGTTGAAGAAAATTTGTCCAACTCCACCAAACGATTCTTTAATCATGACTACCCAAGCCGCTGCAACACCAAATGACTCTTGTGTAACAAGAAGGTGAGCTCCTGCAGCAATAGGAATTGCTGCTACGTTGTAGAAGAATGCCCAGAAGAGGTTTTGCCAAATCTTTCTGATAGTTTTCTTTGAGAGCTGTATAGCAGTAACCACGTCGCGGAGATCATCTTTAACAAGCACGACTTCCCCGGTTTCAATTGCTACGTCAGTTCCTGAACCAATAGCAATACCTAAGTCTGATTGCGCCAGCGCAGGTGAATCATTAATACCATCACCAACCATAGCAACCTTCTGACCCTCGCCTTGTAGTTTTTTTACAGTTGCAGCTTTATCCTGTGGTAACACTTCTGCCATTACTCGAGTGATTCCTACCTGCGCCGCGATCGCATCAGCGGTCTTTTTATTGTCACCAGTGATCATAATTACTTCCTGCCCCATTTCATGCATGGCAGCAACGGCTTCCTTCGCAAATGGCTTAAGAGCATCAGCCATTGCAATGAGTGCTGCAACTTGGCCATTAATGAGTAGGAATACTGTCGTCTTTGCCTCGCTCTGCAAGCGATCAAGATCCTTTTTATATATCTTTACGTCTTTCTTCAGTTGCTGCATCAGTTTGGTATTTCCAATTGCAACATCGTATTCTACACCCTTTAACTTGATTGTTGCTTTTAACCCCATGCCTTGTACTGCTTCAAAGTTCTTAGGATCAATCATCTTTCCAAACTGTTTTCCGTGTTCAATAACTGCGCGTGCCAGTGGATGCTCTGATCCCATTTCAGCTGAAGCTGCGAGCACTGCAGCATCTTCCTGTGAAATCTTCTTTGAGAGATGTAGGAAATCAGTAACTATCGGCTTTCCAATTGTAAGTGTGCCCGTCTTATCCAGACATATGGCAGTAACTCTATACGCTTTCTCAAGTGCTTTACCCCCCTTAAGAATGATTCCATATTTCGCGGCTTCTCCGATACCAACCACAAGTGCAGTAGGAGTTGCGAGACCCATCGCGCACGGACATGAGATCACAAGAACTGCAATCATGTGCAAGATACCTGCATCAACTGGGTTACCCCCAATGAAGACCCACCCAACAAACGTCATCACAGAGAACACAACGACAACTGGAACAAAGTACTCACTGATTTTGTCCACTAAATCTTGCACTGGGGCACGCGAAGCTTGCGCCTCTTCAACCATTCGAATAATTTGATTAAGAAGTGTATCTTTACCAACTTTAGTCGCTTTAAATTTAAATCTTCCCTCGAGATTCACAGTCGCTCCAATGACTTCATCCCCAGAAATACGTTTAACTGGGAACGATTCACCAGTAACCACCTTCTCGTCAATATGTGTCTGACCCTCAACAATCTCACCGTCAACAGGAATTTTCTCGCCTGGCTTTACAACGATAATGTCACCATTAACAAGCTCTTCCATTGGGATAGTTACTTTCTGACCATCACGCATTACATGCGCTTCCTTCGCTTCGAGCTTCAGCAGTTCTTTAATTGCGCTACTTGCACGACCCTTTGCAACAACTTCAACATACCGCCCAAGAAGAATAAAGGAAATGAGTGCTGCACTACTTTCCCAGAAAGGATGACTAATGTTGAAGAACAAAAAGCCAAACATACTATAGAAATATGCAGCTGATGTACCCAACACAACCAACACATCCATGTTAGCAGCACCAATTCGCATTGCAGAGTATGCGTTTCTGTAAAATGGCCAACCGATTATGAACTGGATCGGTGTTGAGAGAACCCAATAGAAATAGTTCAAATCAATTCCCCACAATTCGTGTACGTGTGCCAAGTTAAACATGTGGACACCCATATAGTACGCAATGATTGGAGATGCGATAACAAACGATGCGATCACTCGTCGCTTTGCAAGCAGTCTTTGTCGTTCCTCAGCCTTCTCATCGTCTTCAAGAGATCCTGACTCTTCGTCTGGCCGAACCACATCATAACCAAGTTTGTTGACGAATTCATCGATCTGTACAAGAGAAATTTTTGCCTCGTCGAATTCAAGCGCAACTTTCTGCGCACCATAACTCGTGCTTGATTTCACGACACCATCTTGCTTACTGAGCAACTTGTCGATAAGTATCGAACATGATGCGCAGTGCATTCCTTTTACTTTAAGAACTATTTTCTTCATACAATAATGGCTACTTACTAATATTACTCAGCTTCAACACCAACTGCTTTTAATACTTTTACAATAAACTCCCCAATGTGATCAAAGTGCCCTTGCACCGTACCAGCATACGGTCCTGTCTGAACAAATCCATCCTCAAGACCAAAGCTTTTAACATCACTACTACTGCATGATACCGAGCAATAAAATTGAAATATGCCTGATTTTCTAGCAACAAATTCTTCGTGTATTGTGCCGTTTGCCGGAAGTCGCTGGTCAATACCTAAGGCATTAATTGCAAACCCGTGGTCAAAGTTATCTTCATTTACTATTGTTAATTTCACCCGATCACCTTGCTCAATTTCGATTGATTCGGGTTCAAATCTCCACTCAAGTTTTTTTGAAACAATTGTAAATTCTTTTACAACCCCAGTTTCAATTGAAGAATCGGAAACGTTGCTAAACTCACCATACAGCACACCCGCTACAACAATACCAACTAACACTATTCCGATGATTGCAAATTTATTCATACTTTTTCAACATTGATGTATTTCCTCACTCCAAGAACTAACGGTATCATCAAAATGAGTGACACAATGAATAATATCCACCACTGCATTTTTTCTGACCAATTATAGTTATCGATACTGAACGAGCTACTGAAGACTTCGACATTGATGACACCCACCCGAGGTTCAGTCTCCCCCTTCAGGGTAAACTCAACAAAACCTCGGTACTCACCACTTGCAGGAAACACTACAGGAACGGAATACTCCCGACCTGTTTTGTTCGCCTCGTGCCCGTCATCAATTCCTCCGTGTGCTAGTGCGACATTCACGAAATTAAATCCATGGTGTCCGTCACTGTCATCGTGTCCTGGAGCAGTCTCGGGATCAGTGCCATGATGCCCATCACTATCATCATGACCTCTCTCACCGTGGTCAGCTTTCTCAAGATTGGTATTTCCTGGGTACGTTACAAAGCTACGAGAATCATCACTCTTTACGAAGATCACTGTAACCGCTCTGTCTATTACCTCATCAAGTAGATACGAAATTCCATCATTGTCTGTAAATGTAAGTGTGAGCAACTCTTCCCTACCCGCGGCAGTGGAGCTGATACTAGAAAGTACTCTAAATTCAGTGTCAGTAACTTCATCGGCATAGGAATACTTTGAAGGATCGGGAGTCAAAATTTCATCACTCATTTGCATCTGACTGTGTTCTGAAGGAGGGACAGTTTTTCTAAACTCATCTCCTGTAGCATTACCTTCTGCATCTTGGACTCTGAATTGCATCATCATACCTGCGTGCAAATGTTCTGATATATGACAGTGACTCATCCATTCTCCAAGATTACTCATATCAACAAGAATATCTACTGTTTCACCTGGGAATACAAGCACCGTGTCCTTCCAAGCCATGTTTGTATTCGGTACACCATTTTCACTCAGGACAACAAACTGCTGTCCATGCAGGTGAATTGGGTGCTGCATGACGTGATCAGCATCTGCATCATTTGTGAGGCGTACTTTTACTAGATCGCCCTCTGTAAACGTCCAGTCAGAAACGGGGATCATCATGCTTTCCAAGTCCGTATCCTGGTCGATCATTTTCCATGTGACATTTTCAGTTGTATTCACACGATCACTTCCTCCGGCATCATTCCACTGAATGGTGTCTATCCTATCCATTGTCACAGCAGGAGGTGCTGGAGCATCGTCATGCGCATGAACATCTCCATCTCCATCTCCATCTCCATCTCCATCATTATGAGACGCATCATCAGTTGCGTGGCCGGTGTGTGCGCTATGATCAACTTCTCCTTCAAGCGCCACAGTAAGAAGAAGACGTTTATCTGGTTCGCTATTAATGTAATTGCGGAAGTCAGCAAACTCTGCGACGACCTCATCATTAGTATTCAGCGTATTAAATTGATCAGCGTACGAAGTAGAAACCTCATCATCTGTTACAACAACCCTCGTCAACTCAACTGACCCTTCTGGAGTGGTGTGCATCAGTGAATAGACACCTTTCTTTTCAAAATACGCTTCAACGATCATTCGTTCAGCCGGAGAAATTAAGAAGTCATCTGCAAATTCCTCGCGTTCATATTGTCCGACGTCAGCACCGACAAGTTTCATCTTCGCTCCCAGCAGCGACAAGTTATATGTGCGCGCGTTAGATACATTTGTGACATAGAATCGCATCACTTCACCTTTTTGTGCTGTTAAGGTGTAATTCTTCTCTCCATTAACTAAATACTCATTTCCAAACCGACCAAGTAGTGCGAAGTTTGTTATTTCCTTATAGAAATCTACAATTCTATCGTTTTCAATCAGAATGTCGTCTATAACAAGTGGAATTTCTCTGTTTACTTCTGACGCGTAGCCTGACTCTGGATCAACAAGATAATTACCGTACAATCCCATTTCCTGTCCATAGTCATCTCTCGTGTGAGGGTGATACCAAAACACGCCAGCGTCCTCAAACTTGATTGTGTATGTATGTGACCCTCCTGGCTTGACTGCATTTTGTGTTACCCCTGGTACGCCATCAGATAGATTATCAAGACGAAGTCCGTGTGAGTGAATTGTTTGATCGAGATCAGTGTTGTTCGTGAAATTAATAGTCACCTCAGCACCCTGTGGCGCTTTTATAAATGGCCCTGGTACAGAGCGATTGTATGCAAGCATACGAAGTGTTCGATTCCCCACATCTTTTTTCACGTATCCTGCTGTGATGTCATATGAGTCACCATCTTCCAATTCTACAGTCTCAGGATCAACCGCGTCAGGCAGTCCTCTTGTGTCAGTACTGTACAGCGTCGCACTTTCTGGGACATTAGCATTGTTCATACCTGGCATGGTGCCGTCAGCAAGCATGATGGTTCCATCAGCCATGACATGAGCGCCGGCGACAACCTCTCCAGCTCCATTCATAATCGTACCGTCCGCCATCGCATGAATTCCTATTGTACTTTGGGCAGCCCCATGATCATCACTACCGGATTGCGATTTCAGGAGGAAGTTCGCTGGCATGAAGTAAATAAATACTAACGCCAGTAAGATAGTGAGTAAAATGAAGAAATTGCGTCGCATACCTAAAATTTTAACTTCGTAACTACGAGCTGCCTCAGTTTTATAGACACCCGTTTCACCATATTCAACTGCTTTTGCAGCACTACGTCGCTTTATTTTCAATGCTGCAATCTGTGATTTTATTTCCACTAGATCAGTCATCGGATCCAACCCGTCAATATTTGCGGTTGCCTCAATCTGAGCTCTATCATTCTCCAATGCATCCATTTGATATTCAATTCGCTTTAATGCAAACGCAGGGCTATTCATCATGTTCTGTCGCTTTCTCCAATACCACCACCAGATTGGAATGATCCAAAGAGCGACTAGGAACCAACTCCCCCACTCGAGCGGCAGACCAAATAATCCTTCACCGATTTCAAACCCATGTGCGTGTGCAACAGCAGTTCCAAGTGTGTCATTTACAATTCCAGTCACTCTACTTTCTTGCGTAATAACTTCAAGCGCACCGTGAATACCTGAGTTTACCCACCAATCATGTGAGAAAAGTCCAAGTGTGAGGATAAATCCAGCAACAAACACCATCGCCCAACCGGTTACTCTCTCTACAGCTGCCTTACGAGTTAGAAGCCAGTTAAGACCGTTCACACCAAGGATCGCCATAAACGCCAACAACAGCAGTGGCAATACTCGTCCCACAGCGTGAACCAAGAACATCAACCATCCATATAATATGTCTCCACTACTTGCGATTTCAATAAGAATAAGTGGTGTTGCTGGATGCGGACATCCAACTCCAACATTTCCAAGGAAAAGTCCAAGCATGAAAGCCTTGATAACGTCTTGTCGTTTCTGAATAGCAGCAGGTGCTGCCCCTGAGTACGTCGGCATGTGTATGTTGATCAAACCAAGTTCTCCAAGCGCGAAAAGAAAAGCGAAGATCCCCGCAACGAAATACACCCAGTTCTTAATGGACTCAAGATCGCTCCCAAGCGCATCAATAGCAATACCTCCAAGTACGGCAGCAAGAACACCGTAGAGTGAGAGTGTCACTGCGATCCCGAGGCCAAAAGCCAAAGCCATCCCAAGTCCTTTAATCATTCCACGCCCCATAGATAGCGGAACAATCACGAATGCCAACGGTAGCGTACACGGCATCACAATCATCGTAAGCCCCGTAGCGAATGAAAACAGAAACCATCCAATGTTTCCGTCAGGAATAGTTGGCGCTAGGACAAAAAGATATAAAACACCAAATACTATTGCTGCAAAAAGACCAATGGCACCGAAAATAAGCCACGAACGAGCTTTGCTCTCAGTTACAGGAGCTTTAGTTGAGGGTTCGGCTTTTGTCTCTGAGGGCGCCGGTTGTGCTGCTTGTGTTGTGGAAGGAACTGATTCTTTGTTGTCTGTCATATTATATTTATGAGCCAGAGAGTTCTTTGAGCTTTTCTAAAAATGCATCCTTATCAATACCGCCTGTTGCGAATAATTCACCATTTAAAATAATTCCTGGCGAAGCAAAAATCTGATGTTTCTGTACCAATTCTTGCCCAGCAGGATCAACTAAACTCACCTCACTGAAGGTGACGTTCGGCCAATTTGCCTTTTCCTCTTCCCAAAATTCTTTAAATGCCGCGCAGTTATGGCAGCCGGGTGATGATAGCTCCTCCAATGCAATTTCATTCATATAAAAAACCCACGTATTACTTGTATGTATATATTGTAACAGTTGACAACAAACAAAAATTTAGTTGTACCCAGAATTTAAGTAATGACAATTTTTGTTTTCGCTGCAACTTGTTTGCAGTGAAAACAATCTGTTGTATGGTCGTTTACCAAGCCGCAGGCTTGCATGAATGCGTACATGATTGTTGGTCCGACAAATGAGAATCCTCTTTTTTTTAAATCTTTAGAAATGAGTATAGCGAGTTCAGTTACTGCTGGGATCTCGCTCATACTCTTTCGTTTATTTTGAACTGGCGTATTATCAACAAAACTCCATATGTACTTGGAGAATGAACCAAATTCTTTTTGGACGGTTAAAAATGCTTGCGCATTTTTAACCGTTGAATTCACTTTAAGTCGATTCCGTACAATACTCGGATCAAGTAATAGCTTCTGTACTTCTTTGTCAGTCATTTTTGCAACCTTCTTAACATCAAAGTTTTTAAATGCTTTTCGATACCCTTCACGTTTATTTAAAATAGTTTCCCATGAGAGTCCAGCTTGCGCCCCTTCTAGGGTGATGAATTCGAAGAGGGTTTGGTCGTCGAAGGTTGGCACACCCCATTCGTTGTCGTGGTAGTCGAGGTAGAGTGGATTATTGTGGTTTGCACAAGTGCAGCGGTTCATATTGGATAGTGTATCAGTCTCTGGTCTTCTCTACGAGAACTGTATACAGATATTCTAAATGATCAGAGCAAATGATCTCTAACCCCAGTTTTATATATGACGTAGCGAAGACTAGGGCTTTACTTGCCTACGCTTTTTAATTTCAACCATCATCAATTTACCCACCCGCATCATCTCGTTTCTAATCCAATCGAGGTCTTCCTGATTAAAAATTTTTCTAATGCGGCCCTGCTCAGTTTTCAATACTTGTAGCAAGGCATCAGAATCGGTGATATCAAAATTCTGCTCTCTTAATTCTTGTACTATTTGCTCAAAAATGTTTTCCCCGAGACGTTCTTCAATGAGACCACCCACGTAGTGAGTTTTAAAATAATAACCATTTTCCTTACTCATAGTTTTTTCAGGGTCTAATTGGTTTCGGATCTCCTCACGTAACTTGTCCCAGGTAAGCGCAAAGATCATTTCAGAATGCTCACTTGTACTAGCTACGTCAGATAAGAATTCATGAATGTGAGCATCCGTCATCTCTGGTACGGGAAGATGGTTATCTTCAGCAAAGTCTCCCCAATCACCGTTCCCAGAAGCGGAAAAGCCATATACATCGTGAAGAATAGCGTGAACAGCTTCATTAAGCGAGATAATGTCAATCAAATCTTCTCTACTTACTTCCGCGCCAAGCGCTAGAGTGCCTTTGGCAAATGTAGCGGTGTTTATGAAAACCGGCCCGTAGGGAGTGTGTCCACCTAGAGCATCAACCTCCTTATCATCAATGGTCACAATGGGAAAAGATGGTGTGGCCGACAGATCAGCACCGAACAGTTCAATTAAAGCTGGTTTGGTTGCAGGTTTTATTACTTCGCTTCCTGTTATTTTAATGAAGACAGGACCTTCGTGGTGTGTATTAAAGAGATACCCACCAATACTTACGGTGTGTGTAGCGAAGTCATGCAAAGACACTTGGAGTAGCTGATTGTCATCGTTATTTATGCCTGTAATTAATTTGTTTATAAGTTCGATTGTTCTGCCGTCAATTCTTTCCGGGTCTTTTTTAATCTCGTCCAATATAATGATCACTTTGTTAATGATCTCAACAGTTTGGATTTTCTCGGCAGGGTATTTTTTGGGTGACAAGTATTCAGGGACACCACCGTTTTGTGCCACTGTTCGATTAACTGAAGTGGCGAGATATCGCAGCTTTTCTGGTACGTTTTCAGTTTCAAAGTCAGGTTCGATTTCAGCTGAATTGTTAGCTAGAGCTAGACCGGGTATTGCGCTCACAGCGACACTAGCTGCCGCCACGTCAACACCTCTTCTCAAGAAAGAGCGTCGCGATAGAATTTCTTTTTCAGGCTCCTTAGGATTCTGGGACTGAGGAAGCTTTTCCATGTCTACACATTATGCCACAGCCTGACCCCGTTTCTGAACCCATTCACAGTAACCCAGTGGGCCGTCCCCGTCATGCAGATTACTCCCAATCAGCAATAAAAATTCCTTTACCTCGCTTCGTGACAACCACCTTCTGCTTGTCACGCCACTTAAGTTCACGGACAATTTCAATCGGGAGGGTCACGGTGATGCTGCCACCTCCTGTTTTGGTGAGTTTGCGAATACTTCGCTCGTTTAAACTCCTTCTTGCCATTGTGATAAAGGCATCAGAATTCCGTATTTAAATACGGAATTAAATACGGAAGTTAGCTACTTCTAATTATTGTGTAATGGAGAGTAGATACTCCTCAGTGTTTAAACTTTTTAATTGATCTTGGGAGGAAAACTCATTAAGAAACTGCACAGCTACTTCAAGTTTATTGTGATCGTCTTCTGCCAAAGTAACGAAAGTGAGTCTTTCTTGATCAGACATCTTGCGAAAAGATTCAGACAGTAGCTGCTTGTTCTCGTCCGTCAGATTACTATTTGCCAAAATTGTCTCAAATGTATAGTTTGCGTTTTTCATATAGCTAAAAAGATATTATTTCAAATCTGGAACTCCAACTACTAATTCGACTGTAACCTTATGCACACTTTCTTCGCCCCATTGAGATTGGACAATCACATCACTTGTAACCTTGTATTCCTTAATATAGTGAACAGAATTACTCTCAATATCACTAGTAGAATCACTGTCCATATTATGCCTAGTTGTCTCTGTAGCGCTTGACACACCTAAGCCAAGAAATGAAACCGCACTCTTTAGTGCTGACTCAAGAGCTTCTGAGGTACTGCCTCCAACCCCTTCTCGTGACATTGTTCCTCCCGCTTCAAGTACTACATCAGCTGGAGCCATCACATCATGCTGCGAAAATCCCCTCCAGAGAGTAATGTCTTCGGATCTATCTACCTGAAGACTGCCTAGTTTTGTAAATGAACCAAACATAATATTCTTACCTTCCAGTGGCAGCTCTCCGATATTTTCAGTCAAAACTGCTGTACCTGCTTCGCCTCCATGAAGAACTGATTCTGTCTTGTCTGTAGAGTGATAAAAGTAATCTTGTAAGTCCTCAGGTAAGTCGGGCGGTGCGTTAAGTATGGTGCGAGCATGAAGAAGCGCATTTTTAACTTCTTCTCCCTTCATATTTTCTAAGACGTTAGCTACATTCACTTCGTGTGCATTCTGTGAGGAAGCCTCTAGGGTAATACCTGACGCTTGTGACTCCTTAGTTTGTTCAGCATCAGCATTGTCAGGTGCTCCTATAGTCCCTGCGAGTACAGATAACAACAGCGCTGTTTTCTTTACCTTCGGATACTTCTCCATCAAACTCGAAAACATATTGCCTCCAAAGTCACCCTCCTGAGAATTAATTTGATTTGGTGTTTTTTCATTCATATTGAATGATTGTATCACAAGGCGAATCAATCAAACTCGGAAGGAGAACCACCTACATGATTGGGTTTTAGAAGCTTCCAAAGGGATAAAACGGTTAAATACTTTTGGAATAGTTTGATAGTGCATTGTGGATTGACCACAAGATAATAGTGGAGCTACTGTAGAATATATAGATGGAAACCAGACTTAGTAAATTTTTAAAATTCGTTTTATTTTTTATCGGAATAACAGCACTCTTTAATATCTTGTTGGGAGTATCTGGTTTTTTTATAGGATTTGACATGTTGTCTGAGAAAATAGGTGACCCAGTGTGGTATCTATATTTTATATTCTTAATGTCTCTATTGATCTTTTGGGCTCTTTTTCAAGTAACAAAACTAAAGAAAAATGGAGCCATCTTGTTATTCGTTCTAATCGGCGTATCACTGTCTGGAAAACTCTTTCTAAACCTGGAGACACTGCCGACAGATTTACTTCTTATGTCATTACCTATACCCCTGATAGCAATTTTTATTGTAGGACTGTCTCTGTATAAAGATAGGGAAATTTTCACCTGATAAAAGGTTAAACGAGTCCTGCCGCAAAGCCTTCCAGGCTTTGCTTCGGGTCCACACAATAGAAAACCGCCCGAAGGCGGATCAGGATGCGACAGGACTTGTCCTGATGGTCGCTAGTTAAATTATTTCACTTTGTTCATAATTTAAGCAAGCGCCACGGGACACGGCTCGCCGACCCAGAGGGTCCCCCGGCTCCGCCGTTCAAGTCCTGTCGGGTCTCGCAATAGCAATGGCCCCAAACACTTTCGTGTTTGGGGCCAGCTATTGTGGACCCGACAGGA
>JBLHGD010000006.1:0-25578 GCA_047616585.1 Candidatus Azotimanducaceae bacterium | reverse complement strand
GGCACTGGAAGACTAGACCGCGCAGAAAGCCGACAAGGACGAAGTCCTTGTCGGCTTTCTGCTATGTAAATCATAACTTATGAGTAAGTCCGAAGTTTAAAAGTGTCAAGAAATGCCCTCTTCCTATATTTCGTGTAATCCGATATTTTTTCTTGCGATCAACAAGCTTGGAAACTAATTCTTCCCCTAAGTATGTGGGAATAAATTTATCGTGACTTGCTATATAGATATCAATATCTTCTGGTAAGTTTTCGACGTTTTCAACCGGATTTGTTTCTGCGAGCACACTATCATATGTCTTTTCTGACATCGAATGATCTTGTACGGAGCGTCTGCATACTTCTTTAGTAGCAATACCATTCCATATTGAGGAACCAACACATGAACCAGGGCAAACCGATACAAGTTTTTGTACATTAAAATGATTCGCGACATACCACGCAGGATAATTGCCAGCACTTAAGCCTAAAACACCAAAATCGTTCAACTTTAATTTTTCAACTTCTTCAACGAGGCGAAATAAGCTCGCTTTTGCAACAACAGGATCTGGGTCAACACGTGTAGCAGGCCCCTCAAGTGCAATAAAGTTTGAATGTTTTGGTAAAAGTCCATATTTTTTTGCCGTAACAAACGGTGTTCGCCATGGCAAAAAACAAACCCACGTCATGCTATCAGGCGAACGATCTTCCTTAAATACATGCAACTGGGTATTTCCTATTAGGGCATTATTTTTCCTACCTAAAACCATATGTTCAACCCTATCAAATAGTCCGAAATCATAGCTATGTTTAATTATTTTTTTGAAAAACATACTCATCTACACAATGTCTAGTACTTTCGGTTGCACAACCCTCAGATAATCAGCACTTTTCATTGCGATTGAAAATCGGCGGTCACCTGCGTTAAAAATAATCTCATCATTTTCTAAAAGGACTGCCTCAACAACTACCTCAAGACCAAACAAATTTCCAAACGGTGGGACGCCTCCAGGCACAATGCCATTGGTGATTTCTCCGACCTCTTCCTCAGTTGCAAAGCGCACATCTTTCACATTCAGTACACTACGCACTTTTTTAGGATTAAATCGTGCGTCTCCCGGCACCACAATCTGAATGAATTTTTTCTCTTCTTCCTTTGAGACATTTTTTAACTTTACGCGGACGATAAGTGCCTTTGCGCCTTGATTTATAGTATATTCTGGACGAGTCGCTGCCGCTTCTTCACTGGTACGAACTGCTTCGTGCTCAAAACATGTATATATACAGTTATGTGCATCCAGCAATTGCTTGATTCTTGCAACAGTTGGATGATAGTCGGTCATGTCAGGCATTCGGACTCTTTTTCAACGCTTCAATAGCTGGGAGTGTGCCCAGCTCTAAAAACGTGAGCATCGAGCCTCCAGCTGTTGAGAGAAAGTCATATTTTTCCTGTACATTCAAAGATGCAATTGCTCCAACTGTGTTGCCTCCACCAATAACTGAATACCCGGAAGCTCCTGCAATTAAAAGTGCGCACGCTTCAGTTGCTTTACTGAAGCCATGTTCATAATCACCAAACGGTCCATTCCATAAAACCATCTTTGCCTCTTCAATATATGGTTTGAGCATCTCAACAGTTGCAGGTCCAGCATCCAAGATATTTTCGTCAGGAAGCACCTTATCTGGAGTAGTCACCCTAACACCCTCACGACCCATAACGATCACATCAACAGGCAGTAGTATTTTTTTATGATTAAGAAGTTGACTGTCCTTCAGATCAGCCTCAGACATCAACGACTTCCCAACCTCATATCCTAATGCCCTAAAAAAATCGTTCGCAAGTGCGCCTCCCACAAATACATGGTCGTACAGTTCAAGGTATTTTGAGACCAAAGGCATCTTGGTATCAAACTTTGCTCCACCCATGAGAAAAACTGAGGGCGATTTTGGTTTTGCCGCCTTTTTTAATTCCTCAAGTTCGTTTAGGAAGTTCAATCCCGCATACGATGGCAATAAAAGCGGGACTCCCACAGTCGAGGAGTGTGGCCTATACGAAGCGAACGCATCATTGACATAGATGTCTGCCAACGATGCGAGTTTTCGTGTAAATTCCAGGTCATTTTTTGACTCACCTGGGTCACGTCGAAGATTTTCAAGAAGCAGTACTTGTCCGTCTTTCATCTCATCGATACATACTTTTGTGTCAGCGCCAGCAACATCGTTTGCAAAACGCAGATCGAGGTGCTGGCGTAGCACATCAAATATCGGCAATGAGGTCTCTTTTCCTCCGCGTCCCACATGGCCCATAATAATCACTTTGGCACCATGCTTAACAAGATAGTTAGTTGTAGCCAGGCCTCGCATCAGACGAAACTGATCCGTCACTTCTCCATCAGTGATAGGCACATCAATGTCTAGGCGTAACAAGACTCGTTTTCCCGCAAGATCATTTATATCTGTAACACTTGGTAATTTGTGTGCACTCATACATTCGATGCTATTTTAACAATATCTGCAAACTCCTTTCCACGTAAGCTGGCGCCCCCGATAAGAAATCCATCAACACCTCCCTGACTGAGTATCTCTTCTGCATTCTTTTTATTGACCGAACCTCCATAGAGAATCCGGACTGTATTACTTGCTGGTCGGCCAAAATGATCTGAAAGCACTTTCTGAATGAATAATTTCATCTCCAAGATATCTTCTGCAGTGGGGATCATACCCGTGCCAATTGCCCACACTGGCTCGTATGCAATCACAAGTCGCTTAAGTTTTGACTTTGGAATATCGCGCACAGCTGAATGTATCTGCTGCTCGACAATATTGAAATAATTACCATTAGAATCACGTTTTTTTTCTCCGACACACACAAGCGTAACAACACCGCTTTTGATACTCGCCTGCACATCTTTATATACATCCTCATCAGTTTCACCTAGTTTACGCCGCTCTGAGTGACCATTGATGGTATACGTCACACCTACACTTTTGAGCATTGAAAGTGAAACTTCTCCCGTATATGAACCAGCAGGCTCAGAAAAAACATCCTGTGCAGCTAGTTTGATTTGCTTGTGTGCCGGAAGACGTTGCATGTCGGAAATAAATGGAAATGGTGGGGCTGCTACGATATCAACATCGTACTTTTTTCTTCCGAGTGCCTTACCGGTATCGGCAAATAGTGTTTTTGCTGCAGATACAGTTGCTGGGTTCATCTTCCAATTTCCGACAATAAGCGGTCTGTGTTTTTGATTCATTCCAAGCATTATATCAGAGGGGAACGAAAAAAGCCGGCGAAACGTTGTTTCGCCAGCTTTTTACTATACATCAACGTACTTCCCTCCAGTCAACAAACTTATAATCGTCCGAAGTTTTCGGCGCCAGCGGTGGCGGATTATCTACCAAATCTCGGTCATATGAATTAACTCGAAACTCAAATCCCGATGAATAACCATCCCCACTGCCCCACTGTGTTCCCACACTTCCGTTTGAAACTATTGTTCCATTAATTGTTAAGCTATTTCGTTTTGCGTAAGAGCGCAAGGAGGGCGGCATATACATGTATTGATACTTCCACCCAGTACCATCATTCCACCACCAGGTACATCTCCAAAAAGGACAGTAATAATTTCTACCAAACTGTCCATTTTGTGCTATAAAAATACCGTTGAGCCCCATATCGTCTGGCACTACCAGCCCTACAGAAACATCCTCTTCTGCAATAGCCAATAGTCCTGACGTGGTACTGGTATAAGTAATATTGCCATTGAGTACAATAGAAGGGTCAACCCCTGGGGAATCAACATCCGCTACAGCAAGGCTCACTTTGGTGGAAACCTCGCCCTCTAACCACACCTTATCCTCCACAAAAATGAGCGGGCAATTTGGATCGATGGTGTGTGTTACTAAAAAGAAGTCACTATCGATTACATTAAATTCAATATACGGGGGGGCGCCTGATTTAGCGGCACCGTAGCTATCAACACTATCAACTACGTATATATCAACTGTTCCATCACTTTGAAAATCAACACGATACCCGAAATTACCTGAAGGAGGTATGTAGATACCTCCTCCATTTTGGGCTCTGTCTAGCATTGAAGCGAGATCCACGAGCAAGCCAGTAAAATTAATGGGAGGTGACGGGAACTCCCAAAGTGCGAAGTTTGGTCCGTCTCCAAAAACTGCACTGACAGTTGACCCATCAGGGGAGCAACTATACGAGCCGTCACAGACCCAGCTAGCCTGACCACTCGAGACCGTTGAATTGTTTGTGCCATCCATTCTAATGTGTCCATTAGAATAATATGGACCAAGGATGACGCGATCGGGCCCTGCCCATACATTCGCGTTGATAATGTATGAATATTCTGCCACAGTGGGGCGCGCATACTTCGCATAAATCGTTCGCATTTGATCTGGGTCATCATAGGTATAACCTGTTGAAGTAATATTAATAGAAGCAACATCTCCACAGTATGTGGTACTCGCAATCTCAAGCGAGAACTCACCGATTGCCGCTGTTTCTGGGTCAGTGTACGGAATTACATACGGACCGGGTACGCCTGTACCATTAGTTGTGTCGTCAGGAAAATGAGCCAAATACCACTTATAGTAATCAATACCTGCCTCGGCGATTCCGAGTGCTCGTTCGCTATTATATTTCGACTGCTGGGTCTGATGCTGCGTTATGATATACCCAATGTAACTTGATGTAATGATAAAAAATATAGCCCCGAAGACTAGCACTAGTACCAGTAACGCCCCTTTTTTTTGTTTTTGAAAGATCATAAATTCTCATTCAGATTACGTAGTGCTGCACTTGAGCGCAAAATGAATTCTTTTGGTTCGCGCGAAGGGTCAATATCAACAATCAGTCGGGCCGTAATATATCTTACATCAGCAGCTGCTGCGGCCCCCACAACTTGATTACCTGCATTATCAAAATAATAAAATGTTGAGGTGGCTTGTTCACTATTTTGAATATATCGAGAAATAACAATGGTCTCGTCCGGAGTAGTTTCGTACCCGGTGCCTGAGGTGCTTGATGCATTATATATTCGCTTCACAAATGTCGTCGTTGCAACAAGTTCAAACTCAATATACTCGACACTGTCGTCTTGATCGATATCACTATAAAATCCAAGTATATGCTCCTCCAAAATAACAACAGGGTATGCCCCGTTATCTGCAAAGGTCATTTCACGTAAATCTTTCACAAACACACCTATTCCTCGTTGTGCTGAGTCAATTTGATACGCTTGCGAGATTGTATTTTCATTGGCTTTGTAGAGAGTGTCCACACTATCTGAAATGACAAACATCAACATAGAAAAAAGTGCAACAACGAAAATAACTTCGACGAGAGTCATCCCTGACGCGTCTGCTCTGTTTTTCATATGTGATAGCGATGACATATAATTATGGATTGAGAATAACTTGCGTGTTACTCGTACCTGTGGTAACCGATACCTCTGTTTCTACTTCAGTAGTGTAGCCTGGCTTACTTACGGTGACACTGTATGAGCTACTTGCGTACAAACCACTATTGAAAAAAGTCTGACCACAAAGTGACGTTGGTGACGACTGATCAATGCCTGCAATTTCCAAGCGAACAGTTGCTCCTGCTATCGGTGTGGCGTCAGCTTCGGTTACAAGGACTCTTAATGCTTCGCTGGAAGCTGGAACAAGCGTCAATGTGAGTTCCTCTGATAGATTTGGATTAAGCGCAAACGGCAATGCTCCACACGACTGTGCGATGTTATAATCACCAGTTATGAGTTCGATATCATAAATATCATACTCAAGATCCGTCAAAGCTATCTCACCTGATGCGTCGGTGGCAAGTGTCTGATCATACTTATAGACCGGCGTTGTTCCATTCACACCAATAGTTTTTGCTCCATACAAACGGAAATCTACGCTTGGAATAACTGCCTCTGACACCACGTACGTTAATCCCCATGAGTCGACAGTCGGAGTTTCGATTGTATCAATGGTCGTGAGTGTTGCCCCTACGCCGAGAGTAGGATACGTGCCGACACTCAGACCGGAAATATCAATTGGTGAGCTTATAAAACCAGTATCGTTACCAGACAAGTCTGATGCTGGTACTAATGTCATCGTTCCCGCATTGTCGTAGTACACGAACGCTTGCACAGTCGTTAAAGCTGAAACAGTAGCGTCAAAATATAGTGTCTCCCATTCTAAAATAGTGACGGGTGTAGTACTTGTACTTTGCGCTGTGCCGGTTAATTCGTACACACCAAGGGTATCTTCCAACTGCAACAGTCCGCCCGTGACAACCGTGCTGGACGTGGCAATAAGTTGAAGAGAGGTGTCGAAGACATCTTCAAATGAGCTTGTGACAACTGGATTAATCGTCCGAATCAACATGTCACTGGTCTCATCGACGAAAAAGGTCATTGTAGATACGGTGCTTGTTGCGACCGCAACAGGCAAGGTACTTGGAGCTGGATTACTTGTAGTTGCAGCATACGTACCATCTACTGAATATCCAGCTTTTGTCACTGTAATTTCATAATTTGCGCCAGCTGGTGCGCCCGAAAGAAATGCTACTCCTGCATTGTTAGTGAACCGGATTGTATCAGTTGTGGTTGGGAGCGTGTTGTTAACAAAATGGACTGACGCAGTCTCAACAGGGTTAACTGTTGCATCAAACACATTTACACGTATGGTTCCACCACCAGTTGTGCTTTCTATGCCTACAGGGACGATGTTAGAAATCAAGGAGAGGGCGTCGCCCTTTCCCTTGATGCTCCACGTGTATTCAATTTTTACTAATTTATAATCATCGATAATAGCATTCGTGTCGGCAACAATACCTCCCCCACACTCATCATCAGCGCTCCCGCAACCATCGCTTACATCATCTATATATGTAACAAGAACTCGCTCAGCATACTCAATACCGTTAAGTGTCGTCGTACTATTCTGCGGGATAAGTCCGTAAGGTGGCGATCCTATAGTCCCAACATTGTCGTACGCTAACGAATGAACGAATTCCATACGCTCATTTGCAAGAGTCAGCGCTCCGGCTGACGCTTTCGATCTCCCCAACACCTCAAGGGCGAATTTGACCGAAAGCAATAACCCACCGAATACCAAAGATATGATTGCTGAAGTTACGATAATTTCAACCAGAGAAAATCCGCGGTCTGTAGATTTGTTGAAGGTTGAAAAATGCATATACGATTAGATACTATCGCCAATTGAGTAGATCGGAGCGATGACCGCGAGTGCAAAGAATCCAACAATGACACCTATCACGACCATAAGAACGGGCTCAATAATTGTCGAAAGATCTTTCGTCTTTTGCTCTACTTCGTTTTCGTAGAAGGTTGCTAATTGCTCAAGCATTTGAGAAATCTGACCTGTTTCTTCTCCCACAACAATCATTTCTCCCACCAAAATTGGATACAGATCCGTTCGCTCGATAAACACATCCGATAATGCTGTACCCTTCTCTACGCGCTTTGCAGCGTCAGCCAAGATTCTTTTGTAATACACATTCTGGACCACTTGTTCTGTGATGTTAATAGAGCGAATTACATCCACACCGGAAGACAACAAAGAAGAGAGTGTCCGAGCGGAGCTTGCTGAATTTGCCTCCTTTGCAAGTGTTCCAATAACTGGCAAACGCACAATCACCCATGAGAATATCTTTTTCCCAATTTTAGTTTTAAGGAAATAGATAAATCCAACTATCGATCCGATAATCCCTCCAAAGGCAAGGACGGTATGCTCAATCAGAAAATCACTTACCGCAATTAATATTTGTGTCGTAGCTGGGAGTTCAGTATCAAGATTTTTAAATGTGCCAGTAATTGAAGGCATCACATAGATCATCATCAAAATACCGATAATGAAAAGAATTGTAATGACAATAGCTGGATAGATCATCGCTCCCTTAATCTTCTTTTTGAGATTTGAAGAGCGTTCAAGTTGTTTCCCTAGAACTGCAAGCGAGTCTGAAAGCATTCCACTCTCTTCTCCAGCACGCACCATCGCGACGTATAGATCACTAAACGTCTTCGGGTACTGAGCAAGCGCTTCGTTAAACTGTTCTCCTTTATTGATCCGTTCGCGAACTTTTTCTAAAATACCCCTCAGTCGTGGGTTCGAACTTTGCCGTTCGATAACAGAAAGTGCCCGCAGTAACGGCAGACCCGCAGTAATCATTGATCCGAGGTTTCTTGTGACCATCACCAAATCGTCCGATGACACCCTACTTATTGCGTACTCAATTTTCTTTATATTCAAAATTGAGGCTATGCTAAACCCAGATGATTTGTTGATCGTTGTGACTGTATGCCCATCTTTACGAGCAACTTCATATACCGCGAAGCGATCCGCTGCCTCAACAGTCTTTGTGACTTCTTCCCCTTCTTGTGTTGTTCCTTGATATGTAAATTTTGCCATAACTATTATTCATTGATCACACGTAATACCTCCTCAATACTTGTCACCCCTCGAGACGCTTTGTAAATACCATCTTCGAGCATCCTGAGCATTCCTTCTTTTCTCGCCTGTATTTCAATAGCATCAGATGTCTTACCTCCCATGATCATATCCTTGAGTGTGGGCGTAATCGATAACACTTCGTGAATTCCAGCACGCCCTTTGTATCCGTCGGGAATATCGGGGGTTAATTTTGGATGATAAAATGGAATTGTATTCCATGTTGCGTTGCTTTTGACCACCCCTTCTTCTTTCATGGCCGCAAGAATCTTTTCTAAATCTGCATGCTTTTCAAGTTCTGCTTTTTCTGTACTCGACAATGTGTACGCCTCTTTTGCATCGCCAAGTTTACGAACCAAGCGCTGTCCGACAGCAACCCGTAATGTTGAAGTCAGCAAAAAAGTCTCAACCCCCATATCAACAAGACGCGCAACCGTTCCTGAAGCTGAGTTTGTGTGAACGGTCGCCAACACGAGGTGCCCGGTAAGCGCTGCATTAATCGCAAGGCTCGCTGTCTCCTCGTCACGAATCTCTCCAACCATGATCACATCAGGATCTTGTCGCATCAGCGACCGAAGACCCGAAGAAAATGTAAACCCAATATCACTCTTAACCTGCGTCTGATTAATTCGCGGCATCTGATACTCAACTGGATCTTCAATCGTTGAAATATTAACCTCAGGTGTATTTAAGAGATCCAGAACTGTGTACAGAGAAGTGGTCTTTCCTGAACCAGTCGGGCCCGTCACTAAAATAAGTCCCGTGGTTTGCTTCATCGCGCCATGCATACGTTCGAGTGTACTCCCATGAAAACCTATACCCTCAAGGGTGAAACCAGACCGATTCTCACGCAACAAACGCATTACTACTTTTTCTCCAAAAAATATCGGGAGTATCGAGACTCGAAACGATACTTTTTGACCATCCATCTCCATTTTAAAACGACCATCCTGGGGAAGCCTTTTTTGGTCGAGTTTTAACCGTGAGAGAACTTTGATCCGCGCAACAATAGTATTAGAAGCGTGCTTAGGGAGTGTCATTGCGTCGTGCAAAATACCATCAATTCGATACCGCACGAGTACCGATTCCTCCATTGGCTCGATATGTATATCAGATGCACCTTGAATAATCGCGTGACGCAGCAATGTGTCAACAATACGCACTACCGGAAGGTCCTCAGCCATTTTCTTCAGGTCTGATTCACTCATTTCTTCCCCATTTTCGTCAGACACAATCTTCAGCGCTGACGTTTCTTTCATTATAATATCGCCAAACTCATCTTTGAGTGTTTTCTGATACTGCATCAAGGCTTCACGCATAGACTCAGTGTCCGTCAGGCGAGGGAGTATTTTTAATCCAACTTTTTTCTTTACAAAATCAATCGCTGGCAAGTCCGCCGTATCAAGCATGGCAACCTCAAGGGTATCCTTCCCTTTTTTAAAGGCGATAATATTGTGATTGCGTGCAATTGGCTCTGGTATAAGTGAAAGTATTTCAAAATCAATCTTTGCTTCTTTCAATGAAACGAATGGAATACCCAACACATACGACTCAACACGCCGCATGTCGTCCTCTGTCATATGACCTCCTGAAACTAGTGCCTCGGCAAATGTTCTCTTTTCTTCTTTTGCTATTTTTTCGGCAGCAGTAATATCCTTTTTCGGTACTAACCCCGAATCTGTTACAAAACGTTTCAATTGTGCATCCTGTATACGCACAGCTTCCAAATATTAAAAACTAAACGAGCAAAAAGAACAGCTCTTGCCTCTAAGTATACCATCTCCCTTCTTTTGATTATCCAGATTGATGCACATTATTGACTATCAATATATATAAGAGTAAAGTATACGAACTTACTGATATGCGCGGGCCAATGGTCCGCGCATATCTTGTAACAATTAACAATATTAGCAATAAAGAGGCATACCTCTTCATATTTAAGAATACATACTATGTTAGACCTTAAAGTACTCAACGCAGCACTAACTGAAATGGAAGATGAGCGCGGAATCCCACGAGAACGATTAATTGACGCTATTGAGCAGGCACTTGCTACGGCATACAAAAAAGAATACGGAAAGCGGGGACAAATTGTGCACGCTGATTTTGATATTGCATCAGGCACAACTTCATTTAACCAAGTAAAGATTGTGCTCGATGAAAGCATGCTAAAAGCAGATGACGATGAGACTGAAGATGATGAGACTGACACTACTGATCTTACTGATACTGATCGTAAGGTCCGATTTGATCCTGAGAAGCACATTATGATCGATAACGCACGACTCATTAAAAAGGATGTCGCGCTCGGTGAGGAACTTATTTTCCCACTTGAAACAAAAGACGATTTCGGACGCATCGCAGCCCAGACCGCAAAGCAAGTAATCATCCAAAAGATCCGTGAAGCTGAAAAAGACGCAGCCTTAACTGAATTCGGCCAGAAAGCAGGAGACATTATTATGGGACAGGTACAACGATTTGAACGAGGCAATTTGTATGTAGATCTTGGACGAGTCACGGCAATCATGCCGTACGACGAGCAGATCCCAGGAGAAAGATACCGACCGGGAGAACGTATTCGTGCGCTCCTGCTGTCAGTTGATGAAACCCCACGTGGTATTTTTCTCAAGCTCTCACGTGCACATCCAGACTTTCTTGAAGCGTTGTTTGCTATTGAAGCTCCTGAGCTTCAAAGTGGCGCTGTTGAAGTAAAGGCTATCGCCCGAGAAGCGGGAGCACGATCAAAAATTGCTGTGTTCGCACACGACACACATATTGATCCTGTTGGCTCACTTGTAGGGCAGCGTGGAGTGCGAGTCTCGACAGTCATGAGCGAGCTTGGTGGCGAGAAGATCGATATTATCGAATGGTCAGCTGCATCTTCTGAGTTTATTGAAGATGCGCTCTCACCTGCACAGGTTATGGAAGTCACCATCGAGTCAGAGCCAGACGCTGAAAACAACGAGCGTGGCCATGCTGTTGCTGAAGTAGCCAGCGACCAGCAATCACTTGCTATTGGTCGCGGAGGGCAAAATGTTCGACTTGCTGCAAAATTAACTGGCTGGAAGATTGATATTGTATCCGCACAAACTGGAGAGGAGTTAGCTGAAGCAGATATAACTGGAAAAGTGGCGATCACAGCTCCAGAGGACTCAGAAGAAGGAAAGGAGGTTGAAGCTCTAGAGAACGAAGAAGGTACCACGACAAATCCAGAACTTCCTGAAAATGATGACGTGAAAACTGAAGGTCGAGATATCAAATCTGAAGACCGAAAAGAAGACAACGTTATTGAAAGCCCTGAAAACTTCGAAGCTCAAATGAATGAAGCTGAGAAATCAGAGGAGGAAGATACAAAGAAGGAGTAAGCGTATATATTGAAGTAAAAAACAACGCCGGGCCCTGTGGGCCCGGCGTTGTTTTTGTTGTGCATCCTACATCTGTCTTTGGTTACCCCTTTTTAAACCGCTCTATACATTCGTTGATGACTGCAACAGCCTCATCAGGTCCACCATACCCAAGCACCTTGGTAGTCCCTGGCTTCTTCAGATCCTTGTACGTATTAAAGTGATATTCAACCTTATTCTTCCACTGTTGTCCTAGATCCTCAAGGCTTTTAATTCGATCTCCACTGTCTCGATCATCGGAAGGTACACAGATAATCTTGTGATCCTTCTCACCATCATCTTCGAAATTAAGTACACCCAAGATTTTTGCCTGGACAACAACTCCTACAGGGATTGGCTCAGGACTCACAATAAGTGTATCGAGCTCATCACCATCCTCATCAAGTGTACCTGGAATAAAACCATAGTTTGATGGTTTCGCAAAAATTCCTGGATCGATTCGATCGAGTTCAAACGTGAACTTCTCGCGATTATATTCAACCTTTAATATCGAACCCTCAGAAATTTCTACGATAGTATTAATCAGGTGTTCCTCGAGTGTTCCTGGGGTATAAAGTGTATTGTAGTCCGTCATAATATGTATTGCTGTTGCTAATGTCGGAGATTATAACATGTTTTCTGTGTATAGCTTTGCGATCTGACCTTGTTAAGAGGCTATACTTATGGGTATCAATGGCGAATGCCAGGGTGGAGGTATCAATGTAATTTTTTGTATGAAAAGTATTAAAATTTCTTTTGCACTCATGAGTCTCATGTCCTTATTGGCCATTTCATGTGTCGCGTTAGTTGCAAATGCACAAGAGGAGGAAGAAACACAATTAACACCGAAAGAGCGCTTCGCCGAAAATCGGCAAGAGGCGCAGGAAAAACGGGAAGAAGTACGCAGCGAAGCTGCAGAGAAGCGTGAAGAAGTGCGCGATCAGGTAGAGACTAAGAAGGAGGATATGCAAGAACGGCGAGCGTCTTCAAGTGAAGCTCGACAAGAAAAGGTTGCAGAGCGCAAAGCTGCATTAACGGAAAAAATGCAGACACGTATTACTAACCTTTCTGCAAACATGGCTAACAGAATGGATGCTATTGTTGCACGACTTGAACAAATCTCAGAAAGAATTGGTAGCCGAGCAGAAAAACTTGCTGAAAAAGGAGTCGACACAAGTGAGGCAAAGGCACATCTTGACGATGTTGCATCTACTATTGCTGACATTAACAGTATTCTTTCTGGCATAGATGAAACAACTGCAACCGTGGTCGGCTCAGAAACTCCTCGCGAAGCATGGCAGGAAGCGAAAGCAATATTCCAGAGTATCCGTGACTTGATCAAACAGGCACACACATCTTTGCGTGCATCAGTTGCCGCACTTAAAGAAGCAGTTGTTGCTGCGGGTCAAACTCGTGGCGTTTCTGACGCAGTTGCCAACGACGAACGTGACGAGGACGTAGCGGACGATGAAGCTGAAACTGACGAAGAAGGAAGCGACGAGGAAGACGCTGGCACATCAACAGAATAAACTAATTACTATTAATAATTCACTAATATGGAAGAAGAAAAAAACATTGAGCCCGTAGTTTCAGAAGCTGATCCTATTGTCTCTGATGACGTAGAGATGCACATGCCAGGTGACTCGGCCGTAATGCCAGAGGCAGCTCCAGAAAAGTCATCAATTCTAGGGCCAATCCTTGGCTTACTTATTGTTGTGTTGGTGCTTATCCTTGGAGGGCTCTACTTATGGGGCAACACCCTGAAGTCGGACACCCCAGCACCACCCGTGGCTGTAGAACGTCCTACACCTGAAGAAAACAACGAACCTGAATCTGAAAATGCTGAAGCACAGGTACAAGCAACGCAAGCAGTAAGCACTTCAGACGAACTTGATGCAATTGTTGCTGATCTAGAAAGCACTGACCTTGAATCGCTTGAGGCAGAAATGAATGCTATTGAAGCTGAACTTGACGCAGCCATCTAATTGGAACACTGCGACAGACACACAATGCCGGGCCCAGAGGGCCCGGCATTGTGTGTCTGCGCTGGAAATATATGCCCGTATATGCTTTAATGCACGCCAACTCAAATTGACACACGCTATAACTAGCATTGATAAACTAAATGTATATATGGATTTTAAAACAGACTTTACAGTAACAAAAGAAGAAGGTTCACAGGTAAAAATTGAAGGGGAGATTCCGTTTGAAGAGCTCAGCAAAGAACGCAACAAAGCAATTACGCACCTCGGTAAAGACGTTGCGCTCGATGGATTTCGTAAGGGCAAAGTGCCTGAAAAGGTGCTCGTAGACAAGATTGGAGAGATGGCAATCTTAACTGAAATGGCAGAGCGGGCCCTCGCACGCATCTATCCTGAGATAGTTAAAACAAACAATATCGAAGCAATTGGGCACCCGCAGATCCAAATCACTAAGATCGCGCCAGAAAACCCGCTTGGATTTATTGCAATAACTCCAGTCATCCCTGAAGTCACCCTCCCCGACTACAAAAAACTTGCAGCTGAAACAAACAAGGACAAAGCTTCAACTGAAGTAACCGATGAAGACGTTGAGAAACAAGGGCAAGATATCCTTCGTCAGAAAATTGCATACGAGAACATGCAAGCAAAGGCAGCTCTGAAAAAAGAGACGGAAGAAAAAGCACCTACGGATGCGACTGACCTCCCTACCCCTGAAACGGTCACACCGGAAACTACTGAAACACCTGCCACACTTTCTGATTCTAACGAATCAGAAGCTGAGGCAGGCACGCATACACACACTGATGGTACTGTGCACGAAGGCCCAGCTCATGACACGGAAGAAGAAAAAGAGATTGAACTACCAGAACTAACTGACGACTACGTAAAAACTCTCGGTACTCCAGGTCAGTTTGAAACCGTTGACGATTTCAAGACAAAACTTCGTGAACACCTAACTATTGAAAAAGAAAAAGAGGTCCATGCATCGCATCGAGCAAAAATTACTGACACTATTATCGACGCAAGTGAGATGGAACTTCCACAAATCCTGATTGATTCTGAAATCGGACAGATGTTTGGCCAGATGGAAGAGGACCTCAAACGAGCAAATCTCAAGATGGATGATTACCTAGGCCACATCAAAAAAACAAAAGAGGATTTGGTAAGTGAGTGGAAGCCAGCAGCAGAAAAGCGAGCAAAGCTGCAATTGATCCTCAACGAAATCGCAAAGAAGGAAGAAGTTACAGCAGACAAAGCGCAGCTTGAGACACAAGTGGAGCAACTGCTTGAGCAGTATAAAGATGCTGATGAGGCGAGGGTTAGGGTTTATGTTGAGTCAGTCATGACTAATGAAGCAGTCATGCAACACCTAGAGAGCCTTTAAAATCACTCCGTCTACGTCGTTAGATTTCGAAAAAAGACCCTTACCGTACAAGTCAGTACGTCTCGGGGTCTTTTTTCTCATCTGCCTAGTATCCAAAGCAATTTTAAAGGCTCTCTTAATACCAGTCTTATCTACAAAACCACCACTGGATCGCTGCGCGATCCAGTGGTGGTTTCTGTATTTAGTATTAAAAACAGCCGCGATTCATTTCGCGACCTCTCCAAGTTCTGCTAGTCCATAACGCAGACGCGAACAGTCCCTTCGTAGTCTTCAAACCGTTGATTTTCTCCCCTATCTCTTTCCGTAACGGGATGAAGGGTTCCAAGCCATGGAAGTGTTCGAGCGCAGTATCTTCTGAGCGCTTCCTCAAAAGACACCTGGTCAGATTGCAAACTTCTGACTTCTTCTAGCGTGCTGCCCTATCACAAGTCTCTGAGAATTTGTTGGCTTCTCTCTGTATTCCACACATTTCCTTTAATTAAAGAACACGTATCTATACTACCTATGAATAGTATTTTGTAAACAACCCTGCGCAAAAGTACGGAGTCCGGGAAGTTTTCTCTATAACCTAAACCTTCCATTCGAATGGAAGGTTTGTGCGGTCTATGTACATAAGAAAAATAAATTGATATATAAAAGAATCCTTGCTTTAATCACTGCTTTAAAGCAGGGATTCTTTTTGTGCGTCTGCTGGGGTGATTTGATGACAGGTACTGATACTGTAGTGTCGCGATTATGTCTTTAAATAGGGTTCGCAAGGCTGGACATCTGCATGCTAAATGATATTCTCAATGGTAATGAGTAAGACATTCTCAGTTGTGATCGAGCACGACAACGACGGGTACTTCGCAAGCTGTCCGCAGCTTTTAGGCTGTCACAGTGAAGGTGAGACTTACGAAGAAGTTGTCGCAAATATTCGTGAGGCTATTGCCCTATGTCTTGAAGATGACGATTCACAAGACTTCTCCGTTATTGAATCCATAAGTGTCGCGACGGTTAACGTTGAAGTGCCAACTCGATAAACCATGCCTCGCAATCTCCCACGTATCACTGCCAAAGAGCTCATCAGTGTGCTGGAGACTGAAGGGTTTTCCCTTTTACGTCAGCGCGGGAGCCATTGTCGATATGCAGACAACGAAGGAAGAAAAACTACGGTGCCAATACACGGAAACAGAAAACTCCATCCCAAAACACTCAAATCGGTATTGCGAGAAACTGGAATTACTGTAGAGCGATTAAATGAATTGTTGTAATCAGACAAATAGAGTTGAATGAACTGGCCTTTTTCTTTATTTCTACCGTGCAATCTGCTAGGATTCGGGGGTAACTCTTGTCCCGTTAGAAATTAAATACAGACGTGAACTAACCGTAGATAGACAAGGGCATGCAACGAGTGACACGGACGAACAATAACAAAATTTTAATTTGTAATGGGATGAATAATATGAACATGGAACCCATTAGAAGTTAACAGATGACCTAATTAAACAAAACAATATATGCAATACAACAACCAGCAACAGAATGGACAGAGTAATCAGTTAACTTCTAACGGGGCAGGACAATCAACAGGAATTAATGACTTTCTTGTGCCGATGGTGATTGAGAAGACGCAGCAGGGTGAGCGGGCGTTTGATATTTACTCTCGTCTGCTGAAGGAGCGTATTGTGTTCGTAACGGGTGTTGTTGAAGATCACATGGCGAACCTGGTGGTTGCGCAGCTTCTGTTTCTTGAAGCAGAGGACCCCAAGAAAGACATCTTTCTGTACGTAAACTCTCCAGGAGGAAGCGTTACTGCAGGTCTTTCTGTCATCGATACAATGAATCACGTGAAGCCAGACATCGCTACTGTATGTGTGGGGCTTGCTGCATCAATGGGGTCCCTCATACTCTCGCAAGGAAAGAAAGGCAAGCGTTCTATCCTTCCAAATGCCGAAGTGATGATCCATCAACCGAGTGGTGGTGCATACGGACAAGCGTCTGACATCGATATCACCGCAAAGCACATCATCAAGACTCGAGACCGACTCAATAAAATGCTCTCAAAAGCCACCGGCAAGGCCCTCTCTCAAATCGAAAAAGACGTTGACCGAGATTTCTTCATGGACGCCGAGGAATCAAAGAAATATGGCATCGTGGACACTATTTATAAGTAATAAATAGTGTCCACGATGAGCCGGAACGATATGAGAAGCGCCTTTCTTAGCGCGACGAAACAGTGAGGCCGGGGAGGAAGTGCTTAGTACAAATTTACACAAAGTGTAAATTTTACTTAGCAACTTGACCCTCGTTGATACAATTTACAAGTAAAACACCCAAACTAAGCGAATTTCTTCGTTAGCTACGTCGTATAAATCTTCATCGTACAGTTAAGTACGCCTCAAATTTCTCCTCTTTGCTGCCTCGAACTTCATCTTAGTTAGAATGTTTTCAAAAATAGATAAAGGGCCAGAAAACCATCGGTTTTCTGGCCCGTTGTCGACAATACTGCCTGTATCTGCTATGTTTCATATATCGGAATACTCGAGAACGACTGAAATCTGGCCGAATTTAACAAAATAACGAACATACCATGCCACCATTCATGTTTTTAGGAGCAGTTGGTGCAGCACTCGCCGTTGGTTTAGCAGCAGGATACTACCTACGATACCTACACGCACTTTCTAAAAAATCGTCTGTGGAGCTTGATATTAAGGAAAAGGTACTTGACGCAGAAGAAAAAGTACTCAAAATAATTGAGAAAGCTGAGTCTAAAGCCGATGAGATTGAAAAAGAATCGAAAGCAGAGTGTAAAGCACTTGAGGAGAAGCTAGCGTCAAAAGAAATTCACCTTCAAAAGAAGGATGATCTTCTTGATGAACGACAAATAACGCTCGACTCAGAAAAAGAAGCCGTGCGGGGAAAAATTGAAGAAGTAAAAGAGATCAAAGGCCGTCTTGATAACCACAAAGAGGAACTCGACGCAAAACTAGAAGAAGTAGCAGGCCTTACAAAAGAAGACGCGTACCAGAAGGTCACAGAACGTATGGAAAAAGAGCGTGAGAGCGACCTTCTTTCACATATTCAGAAGCTAGAGCGAGACGGTGAAGAGCAGTTCGAGGAAAAAGCTCGAAACATACTCATGGCAGCAATGCATCGAGTTGGAAATACCGTGCCAAGCAACACCATGACCTCAAGTATTGAGCTCCCAAGTGAAGACATGAAGGGGAAAATCATTGGTAAGGAGGGTCGAAACGTCCGCGCGTTCGAGCGCGCGACTGGAGTTGATGTGCTGATTGATGATACACCGGGATATGTAGTCCTTTCATCATTTGATCCTGTGCGTCGTGAGATCGCACGCGTTGCTTTGGAGGCACTTCTCAAAGACGGCCGTATTCAACCCGCAAAGATTGAGGAGTTAGTTGAAGTAGCGCGCGCTGACGTCGCCACAACCATCCGCAAGGCTGGTGAGAAGGCTGCGTATGAAGCTGAAGTACCGAATCTTGACCCAGAACTCATCACAATCTTAGGACGAATGAACTTCCGGACGAGTTACGGGCAAAACGTATTGTGGCACTCCGTAGAAATGGCACATATTGCTGCTATTATCGCTCAGGAAGTTGGTGCGAACGTTGCAATTGCACGCGCAGGTGCACTGCTGCACGACATTGGGAAAGTCGTCAGTCACGAAGTACAAGGTACCCACGTTGAAATTGGTATCCGTATACTTAAAAAATACAACGTCGACGAACGAGTCATTCTTGCAATGCGTTCGCACCACGATGAATACCCGTACGAAACACCTGAGTCAATTATTGTGCAAGTAGCTGATGCTCTCTCCGGCGGACGTCCTGGAGCGAGACGTGATTCAGTAGAAAACTACATCAAGCGCCTTACAGAGCTTGAGGCAATCGCAAATGAACAGACTGGCGTAGAGCGCGCGTTCGCGATTGCCGCTGGACGCGAAGTTCGTATCCTGGTAAATCCAGAATCGTTAACAGACCTCGAATCACACGAGCTAGCGCGCACTATCGCAATGAATATAGAAGCCCAGTTACGGTATCCTGGCGAGATTAAGGTCCACGTAATCAGAGAAACACGAGTTGTGTCGTACGCCCGCTAGAGAATTCCTGAAAATTGATCGCATGAAATAAAACCGTCGGCCTACAGGCCGACGGTTTTATAAGATGGGCGCTATACACTACAACACACAAATTTCCCTTTACTAGGCGTTGCAGGCGTAAAACCTTGCTATATAATGTTCTACAAGCCATAACACGGCACGTGTGCGGGAAACCGTCACAAAAAATTACACGCATTTATAAAAAGTTAAAACATTCTGACATATGAATAAGGCAGATATCATAAACAAAGTGCACGAAGACCTTGGGATCACTAAGGCTGACGCAGAGCGAGCAGTAGAAACAATGATGACTTGCATCGTTGATACGCTAAAGGACGGTAACGAAGTCTCAATCGCAGGCCTCGGTATCTTCTCAGCTAAGATGCGAAACGCACGAACTGCACGTAACCCACGTACAGGTGAGCCAATTGAAGTACCAGCAATGCGCGTGCCAAAGTTCCGTGCTGCTAAGGCACTCAAAGACGCAGTTAAGGGATAGAACTCTCTCCTATTTTTGGAAAGAACCGGCATCTACGATGCCGGTTCTTTCTTATACAAAACAATCCACAGCTACTTTCAGACACTGCATGCTATACTGTATTTGTAGCGGAGGTATTACGCTATGTGGAGATGCAAAGAGTAATTTCTACACTATTTCCCATCACAAAATGCAGAAACGCCCCAGCCGGGCGTTTTTGTTTTGGGTGAGACGTTTTAGAATCTACTTTTGCCAGTGTGTCTTAAAAGATTCAAGCTCCTCAACCAACTGTTCTGAAGTTTGGCCTAGATACCGAACGGCTCTATCGTCGACATATACAGAGGCTATAGGTTTCCCAGGATTCTCTCCTTCAAGGTTGGGATTTTTATTTATATAGTCAAAGGGAATGTCATTTTTACTGCAATAGTCTCTCAATAGTTCATCCCCTCTTGATGAATGAATGAGAATTTCGTGGCCGTTCTCTTTGAGCTTTCTTATAGCATCTACAACTGCAAGAATAGGCTCACCCGTATGCTCTGCACTGATAAAACCATCATACTGAGAAATCACACCATCAAAGTCAAAAGCAAATACCCTAGATTTTTTACTCATGTGGCTAGTATAACAAAGTTAAAATGTGCTACCTCGTTAAACCGCCCGGCTGGGCACTTGTTTTGCATAAACAGAATGAACTGCACCCTCCGCCTGACGGCGGGATAACATTTTCTAAACTTGGACGTTTGCAAAAGTACTAAATTATAGTACTATAATTTAGTACTTTTCAATAACTACTATTTACTATGACTACCATCTCTGTCCCCCTTAACCCGGCGCTCGAAAAGCATCTGGATGACATCGTCGCTGATACCGGAGCAAGCAGAGCGGCGGTAATGCGTAAGGCGCTAGAAAAACTCGCAGAAGATCGAGCTGTTAATGCTGTGTTGGTAGCAGAACAGGAATATAGTGAAGGCAAAGGTCTCACTGGTGACCTTGCAGATCTACTCAAACAAACTAATGTATGAAACCTATTAAGGTTATCTATATGCCGTCGTTTATACGTGAACTACAGAAATTGGAGAGTGACGTACAAACAGAGACTGCACAAAAGGTAAAACTATTTGAGGATTCTGATAATCACAAACAATTACGAGTCCACAAACTAAAAGGAAGGCTGAAAAACAAATATAGTTTTTCAGTTACATATTCTCATCGAATTGTTTTCCTATGGGAAGATAAAAAAACAGCAGTGTTTTTATCCATTGGTGACCACGATGTATATAAATAAATTTTAGTCTGGCAGGGTATTAGTCCGTAGTAATACGATCAACAAATGACTTCACAAAAGGAGTGATGATGATAGCGAGCGTAAACCCAACTGGCCATGCCCCAATGAAAGCCACTCCCCATCTAGATAAAAAATCGTCAGTAAAACCAATATTCAAAAATGTCACAAAGAAAGACATTATGACTCCCATGAGGGTAGACAGAATAGCCCCGATATAAACGCCGGCGTATTTTTTAGGAAGTTTTTTCATGTGAGTTAAGAGAATATACTTATGAGTTTTTCAACACTTAATCCAGCCGTCTTTGCTTCAGATAAAACAATCTTTATAATATCTGCCCCATCTTTAATTGAAGATAAGCTACTTTTAAGTTTTTCCAAAAAAGACCGCTCGGGTGTCCCCACTTTGTATTTATCTCTTAATTCAATAACTTTCTCTTGTAAATTAAGTACAAGTTCAACTGAAACAGTTTGATTCTGAATGAAAGTATGTCCGTTGTTGAACTCGGTACTGTCAAAATCAAATCTGCCCTTTATATTTCCAATCAAAGATTCCACCTTTGTCTTGTAATCAGGAGTATCAATTGTAGGACCTCGTTGTGACTGTTTCACTCTAATTTTGTATTCGTCAGTGTTTAAATCAGGAAGTTCCGCCCTCAATTTATCTAAGAGGCTGTGATATTTTTCAGATACACCCCTGTCATCAAACAAACTCGCGTCCGGGATTGCGGATCTTATACCTTTCAATTCTTCATACAAAGGTTTAACCTGCTCTTTCATAATCGGTATTATACTCAAAACTGCGGGATAGGGGAATCGGTCCTTACAGGACCTGTACACCTTTTGGCGATATTATTTCGCTTTGCTCATAATATCGCTCAAAAGCTTTTCGATTCGCGTTACGCTTTGCATTCGCAAAGCTACGCCCCTATCCCGCACCATATGCAAAAACCGCCCGGAGGCGGTTAACTTTGCATATGGTGCGGGATAGGGGAATCGAACTCCTTACCTCTGCTTGGAAGGCAGATGTTATACCAGTTAACTAATCCCGCTTTCTTTGTGATGGGCATTCTAGCACTTATTCTTCTGAATTTCCACAGTATCATGATATACCCCGCACTAACTTTTTCTGAAAGTTAGTGCGGGGTATACTTCCCTTATCATCATGCAGTTCCTTACAGACATACTAGTTGCGGTTCTTACTTCATACTTAGCGTTTACCAATATGCTTGGAGACAGTATTGCGTCTCTTTTCCCTGAGCAAGCAGCCCCGAGTGGTCACTTAAGCGTGCAGATGGCGCCCGAAAAGAAAGTGTCAGATGAGACCCTGGCTCCTCTGATTGAATCACTTGAATCTGAATATAAACAGAGTACATCTCTGCCAGATATCTTGATACAAAATGCTGCGTATCAAAAAGCTTCGGTTATTGATGGTGTGCGTGTGGAAGAAATAAACACCACTAAAGTTCCTGACGCGTTGGTGAACATATATTGCACCTACAAAACCGACAACTATGTGCGGACCAATACCGGAACGGGGTTTTTTATTGATTCGGCTGGAGTTATTCTCACCAATGCCCACGTCGCGCAATTTTTAATACTTGAAACGGTGAACAAGACGGGCGAAACTGAATGTATTATTCGTGCGGGAGATCCAGCAAAACCATTATACAAAGCAGAGCTCCTACACATCTCTCCCGCATGGATCCTAAAGCATGCAGATTTGATCGCACAAGAGAATCCGCAAGGCACAGGCGAGCGTGACTACGCTTTACTGTTTGTAACAGCCGGACTAGACAACGCACCAATGCCAGCGCGCTTTCCATATCTTTCATTTGATACCTCCCTATTAAGTACAAAAATGCTTGATCAAGAGGTACTCGTCGCTGGATATCCTGCAGAAACATTCTTCGAAGACGGCCCTGACGCAGAATTGCGTCCGCAGAGTGCAAGCTCTACAGTAACTGACATGTTTACCTTTGGTTCAAACTATGCCGATATTGTCTCAATTGCAGGATCAGTTATCGGTGAACATGGTGCATCTGGAGGCCCTATACTCAACAGCGAAGGCAAGGTAATCGGCCTCATATCAACCAAAGGAAGCCCAGAGGAGGGCTCAGGGAGCCTACGAGCGCTCACGCTTTCATATGTGGATCGCACCATTCTGCAAGAGAGCGCCATAGACTTGCGGCAATTGATTTCAGGCCGCCTCGCACTTCGCGCCCAACTCTTCACCGAGACAATCGTGCCATTTCTCTCAGAAGCACTCGAGTCAGAATTAGAGTAGAAAGTAAAAGGTTAAAAGTGGACAATTTTCTTTTGTTTTAAAATGTATCGATTAATCGATACATTTTACAATGGACACTCCTCTACACCGAAGGAAAAAATCTTATCATATATGATAAGATTTTTTGTTTACCTGCTTCAGACCTTGAGCTTTTGACTTTTGACTTTTAGCTTTTAGCTTTTAGCTTTTAGCTTTTGACTTTTGACTTTTGACTTTTGACTTTTAGCTTTTGACTGATTCGTTTTTCACAAACACTGTTTGTGTTGGATATGCGAAGTCGATGCCATTTTCTGCAAACTTATCCATCAATTCAAAGTGGGCCTTCTGCTGAATATCCAAGTACACAGCATAATCTGCAGTAGCTACGTAAAACACAACGTCATAAATCAGGGCTGAGTCTCCAAAAGTAGTGAAATGCACTCGATCAAGACGTGCCCCTTCTGTTGCTTCAAAGATACGAGTCACGATTCCAGTTACTTCTTTCACTTTCTCGTGCGGCGTTTCATATGTGATCCCGAACTGGAATGAAATACGACGCTCTTTCATCTTTTTGAAGTTCTGGATACGTGATGTTGTAAGTTCAGCGTTACTCACTACCAACTCCTCACCTTGTAGTGTCCGGATACGAGTAGTTTTAATCCCAATCTTCTCTACCGTCCCTGAATGTTCACCGATGATAATGTAATCGCCAATCCGAAATGGCTTATCAAAGTAGAGTGAGAATGAGCTAAATAAGTCAGAGAGAATACCCTGTAGTGCAAACGCAACAGCCAAACCTCCAATACCAAGCCCTGCAATCAGTGACGTGACTTCAATACCAATATTTGAAAGAACAAAGATACCACCAAGCGTCCACATCACAATTCTCGCAAGGAGCGTTACCATGTGTGAGGCTGTAGCAGAACCCGGATCTACAACTCCGTCTCCATCTTCATCTGTCTCCAGGAGTCGCTGTGCTCCATAGTCGACAAAGATTACAGCAATCTCAATGAGCTGCCACACAAGTGCGAACAAAAAGAGTCCTGTAAACACAAGATCCGCCCAATGTGGAAGCGCGAAGGGTTGGGCTGCGATAAACAATGCCACAAGTGTGTACACCCATGCTCGAATGCCCTGTATTGCTCCAATAAACACATCATCGATGTCCGTACTGGTTTTTTTAGAGAGCGCATGCAGGCGCGAGATTACAACCATCTGAAGCACCTTAAACGCCACGGTGAGACCGAAAAAGAGAATCAATGCCAATACATAGGGTGTCACATCAATTGCACCCACAATTGGGAGTGTGTACGTCATGTCCGGTAAATATGATCCAACAAGTTCTGTAAGTCCAAAGTCCATACGCAATTAGAATTAGCTAAGTAACAGAAGCTACAGTAACAGTTTTTATGGCATGACTCAATGTCCACATACAAAAGAGACCTAATTGAGCAAACGTACGATATGATACTGACTTCGAATGAATGATAATTTGTTCGAAATGAGTTCTTTCATGTGTTTTTACTAGATCAATTCTTACGCGACTGATCTTCGAAAGCGCATTTCAACTTTGCAAAGTCTGATATAAGAAAAGCCGTACGCCAAAGGCGCACGGCTTTTCCAGTGTAAATATAAAAAATAGTCGATGGACGGCACACGAGTGTACCGTCCAGACTATGTCACAAGCTTAACTCCAGGAAAATTCAACAAAAAATCATTCCTGGAGACTGGATCAAGCTCAAGTGTCTCTGAAAACTCTAATGTTTTCAGGTAGCCGCCATGTCCATCTCGAACTCGCCATAACAATGTATAACCTTCCTCGAGCAATTGACGCCGAACTTCACGGACAGCTTCTGAATCTAGCGAACCCACGATGAATTCTGACATGATTACGACTCGGACGAGCCGCTGTTGCGTTCCAAAGCAGCGCAATTCCATCACAACACCCAACTGATCCGGACGGTAAGACTGACTCTCTCCGGATGTTAACCACATGCATTCAATATTTCTACATGGATATGGTCTTGTTTTGTAAATCCGACAACCTCCACCCTCCATACAGTTCGTACACGTAGCTCCCGCAGGCTTTTGGAACTCGCGAGTCGCCACACTGTGAGTTGTACAGCAAGCTGTACAACTGCCACAACTATTACTATACCTGGTCATCAGTCCTCCTACACCAATCACGTTTCAAATCTCACAAAAGATCACTGACCTGCCATCTTCGGTGCTTCCCAACCTTTAA
>JBLHGD010000005.1:0-25924 GCA_047616585.1 Candidatus Azotimanducaceae bacterium | reverse complement strand
AACGACCATCATCAGGAGTCCAAAGACTGAGAACCTTCCAGTTAAAAACGACGGGGGCTCTTCAGAGGATGTCTTCAACAGCTCGGTTTGAGCAAAGGTAGTGAATAGAAATTGATCCATAAACCTATTGGAAATACTCGTCTCAGATGTGCGGAGATTTGTAGGTATTTTCGATACTTCTAAACCGTGACTTTCCAATTGTGCTTCTCCCGAAATGGCATTAAATAGCTGGAGCGACGCAACGTTTGTCACGTCGACGACCGCTTTGGTTATAAAGAGGCTGAAATTGATCATCAGCGCAGCAATGATGAGATACCCAAGCATTTTTTTAGTGCTGCTGTCTTCAGAGAAGAGAATCGTTCGCAAACCAATCCAGATAAGACCAAAAATGAACAGAATATTGAAAAAATCCCGTACAAATATCCACATTAAATCTACCTGCGATCCAAGACCTCCCTTTAGTTTTGCCCCCATACCAACCACAAGATGTTCAACAGAGTAATCCAGCAGGTTACCGCCAATCCACAATGCAGCTCCCCCAATACTAACTGAAAAGCTGTAGATCATTCCCTCAAGACCTTTTGAGGGTTGGACGTCTCTTTCTGCAATTTTGGCAAAATCATCAACTTCAGCCTTAACAGAATCGCTCGTGCCTTGAGCTAATAATGGTGCACCAAATAAAACAACGCACACACATACCATGATAAGCATTTGTATGATTTTAGTTTTGTGTAGTGTGTTAGTCATAATGTTTTGTGTCGACGCTACTCACTCTGGTCTACGTCACTGGTGTCCGGATTTGAATCAGATTCTTCCTCACATCGCTGCAGTTCATCTGTGATTTCATTTCGTGCTGTTGAGATTTTTGGTGGTAGCGTAAACTGTAGTTCAACATCTATCTTTGCAATGTCGACGGTTGAGATTGTTTGACCGCTGGCTTTCAATTCATTAAACACAGTTAAAATATCGAGTTGTTCAGTGACGCTCCGGGCATTATTGTAATCGTAATTAAGCAGTATAAGTTGGTCTGCTACACGCTCAGTTTGTTCAATCTTTGCAAGGGCACCGCTTCTTCTGTTTGCGAGGTCTGCTGGGAGATTTATATTAAAGCAGGATGGGTATTTCGTCTTCCCCGCTTCGATACGTGTAGAGACGCCGTCAATAAGTCCAATAACACCCAGCTCTAAGCTAACGTACCCGTCTTGTTCTGCGATTGTATCGATAATTGGGTTTTCACTTTCTAAAAGAATGACCAGCGTCTCTTCCTCAATCGCTTCAAAGTATGGGGCATTGCCGCTACTTCCGTATTGGTGATCTTTGTACCCTTCTGCGCCACCAAGACCCAAGAGTCCCCCGACGCCTGAAAATGCCTGTAAGGCAATTTGTGAGAATAATGTACCCACAAGTTCGTTGAACTCATCAGCAACAACCAGACGATCTCTTGGTATGCCAAGTGTGTCATTGAGTTGCGCCTGTACAACATTTCCCGGGGTTGATGTTCGACAAACCTCTGACGACTCACCATTTCCCGGGTCAGTAACTTCGTCACATTGTTTCACGTCGAGGAAGAAATTACTTGCGCGAAGAACGGAATATTCTTGCCCCTCAGCGTTGCGGACCGTAGCGTTCATGCGCGCGCCTAAGTCAAGAAATGCTCTGTTTGGATCGTTGTGGGTACCTTGTGTGAGTTCAAACCATCCTGCCCAGCCCCCTTCACTAAAGGTGCCATTCAAAAAGTTGTCCATATTATCGACAATGCCACTGAGTGTACATTGCGCTTTAAAATTTTTGCCTGAACTATAGTACTCAGTAGAGAGTGCAATTTGTAGATCTAGTTTGAATGGACTACATATAAATCCAAGACCTTTACTCTTAAGAAATTCACCTGCGGCCGTGTCTGCAGCGTTAATTAAAAATCCTTCAAGATCAGTTACAAATGCTGGACTTCCTTCAAATCCATTTGCGACCCATGCAGTGGTTGAGTTGATCATGTTTTTAAGAACAGCGTTTGCCAGTTGCCAGAACAGTGGGTCAAGTACGCGATTTTTAAAGTTATCCCAACTTGAAAACGACTCAACTACTTGATCAACTGCAGCAGAAATTGCGCTCTCCGCAAGGGTGCCCAGACCTGTCGCTGAAAAATCAAAGGCGATTGTAACTGGGCCGATTGTGATCGCTTCAGCTTTTTGAAGCCCCATACTCCCGATCGGGATCGCAGAAATCATAACTGCCATACAACAAGAAAGTAGTGCGCTTGTCAGTATTTTTTTATAACCAGCTAATATCATAATTAGATTGCGGTAGGATCAAAGCGAACAAGATCAGTCCCACTCCATACGACGCCGAGATTGTGCAGTTTTGTATAGAGATTTGTGATTGCTCCGGTGAGGCCAACCGCGTCATCGTAATACCGTTTTGTGCGAATCATTGTGTACAGCGGGTCAGCTTCTGCTTGTGTCATCGACTCTATATCAATCAAAAGTGCATTATAGGAATTTAACAGGTCGAGATGTTGTTTTGTCATAGCGGAGGGCACGTTTGCTGAAAGCATATCGTCTCGTAGTCCCGTATAGGATTCAATGATTGGTGACAGTTCTTCAAGAATGCTTGGGTCTTCGCTGTATACAGCATCTTCTAAGATTTCAATCTCACCGCGCGTATCAGGTGGAAGGTCATGTATCAATAGTATCTCTGCAACTCTATTTCCGTATGCCTGCAATACCTCACGTGAGTTATCAGATGAAATCGTAATGTTTGAGTTCGTATAGAGTGGGTCAGTTGCCACCTCAGCAATCCTTGAAGAGGCGCTTTTGAGTATGTCTTCTTGAGTTTTTCCAAAGGGTCCACGCGTTTGTGCTTGTACTGTATCGGCTAACAATTCTATGGCAAGTTGATCAGTGAGTGTTGTGGGAGGAGCGTAGCTCTCTGTGGTCTCGTCTTTTGTGGTGACTAGGACAGGCTCTACTTGTCGAAAAGATTCTTTCCAGTTTGGAACCCCGTCATTGTCAGCATCGGCTACTTCGATATACGTTCTACTTGGAGCTGGCGCGGCAACTACTGCAAGTGTAGAGTCTTGGTCCTGTGTAGTTCCAGATGCGGGCGCAAGAAAATACGAAGCGGTAATCAATCCTGCTCCAACAAGAAATGCACCAAAAATTCGTGGATTAATATTCACGTTCACGTGGTTATCACTCCAGTATACCAGCAGCGAACTACCTATATATGTATATCGTATGACAACCTGTGGCTAACTAACTAGTATGTGTAGAGCGTGGGGATTGCTATGTATTATTGATGTTTTGAAGAGCGTCAACCAATGTAAGCCATTTTTCAAGCGTAAGATCCTCTGCACGAATATCAGGTGGTAGGGATAGTGTGGAAAAGATGTTGGTAAGTGCGGTGCGGTCGTATGTTTTGGATAAATTACCCAATAGCTGCTTCCTCTTTTGTCCAAAACCGATGCGAATGCTGTCAAAAAAGAGTTTTTGAGAGATTTTTTTGAAATTGTCGTTAGATATGTGCTCTACAGAGATGATCGCAGAGTCTATCTTAGGGGGAGGAGCAAAGTGCCCTTTTGTGACTGTCTGCATGTATTTGGGTTCGCCAAACACTTTTACTGAGAGCGATAGGAGTGATTCTTTTGTGCTTTTTGCAATACGCTGCGCAACCTCTTTTTGCACTAAAAATACCAGATGTGACGGTTGTATATCGCTTTGTAAAAACAAGCGAAAGAGCATCCCGGAGAGATAATAGGGAATGTTTGAAACGACCTTAAATCCTTGATGCGTGAGGCTATACTTAGTTATATCGAATTCTCGCACATCAGTATGGTGCAGCATGAGTTGTCCGGATTCAATTTCTGATTTGAATGATTCCTTAAGGACGTCTACTGCCCTGATATCCGCTTCAAGTGCAATCACACGCGCACCAAGAGCAAGCAATTCTTTGGTTAGAATACCTGTCCCGGGGCCGACTTCTAGGATCGTTTCCCCAGCTTGGATGTCCGAAGCCTCACACATCCACTTTGGGACGATGTCGCTTGTGAGAAAATGCTGCCCGAGGCTTTTTTTAGTTTCAAAGGGTTCGATTTCTTGCATATGTATGCAGTACAGTACGTGAGCATATATAGAAGCGCAAGTGTTTTTTTTGCTACAAAAGTGTAAAGGACCGCCCTTTGCATATGCAAAGGGCGGTCCTTTACAGCATCCGACACAAACTAATCTATATCAATGATTGTTTCAAATCCTGACTCACTCGTGCGGGCATCGTCCCCTTCAATGTGTTCGCTATCGATATCCTTAATAAATGACGAGGGTGCGTTCATGCGCTGCGTGCCAAAAATAGTTCGCATGTGTGCATACGTTAAAAATATTTTTTTCTCGGCTCGAGTAAGCGCCACATAAAATAATCGGCGTTCCTCTTCATGGTCCACACCCTGGGAATCCAATCGCTCGTGCGGAAAGAGTCCTTCTTCAAGTCCGGTTACAAACACATACGGAAACTCCAAACCCTTTGCAGCGTGCACGGTCATCAGTCGAACGGCGTCATGGTCTTCTTTTGCTTTCAGTTCATCCTGGTCACTTTGTAGTGCTGCGTTTTCTAACAGTGCCTCAACTGCATCTTCAGGATCGAGCTCATCGTAGCGCACAGCGAGTGTCACCAACTCGCGCAAGTTTTCAAGTCGTTCCATATCCTCTTCAGTGCCAGATTTTCTGTAGTCAGCATCGATGCCAGTTCGCTTCATGATGAACTTAAGTGTTTCCGAAATCTTTTTTGTTCGTGCCTCATCACCAATGTCGCTCATCATTTCATAAAAGCGCTCTACCTTAGCAAGGGTTGCACCCTTAAGTTCATCGTTCTTACCCTCAAGCATTTTCAGTAACGTGACCTTTCCAATACCGCGAGTTGGCGTATTTACAATTCTAGAGAGGTCGCTTGTACTTTCAGGATTTAACGCAAGGCGCAAAAACGAAAGGACGTCCTTTACTTCTTTACGTTCAAAAAACTTGGTACCTAACAGTTGGTATGGCACACCAAAATTTAAGAACGCCTCTTCAAGTGCACGCGATTGAAAGTTGGTTCGATACAGTACTGCAAGCGAAGAAGGTGAAGCGCCATCAGCGATAATACCCTTTGCCTTCAACGCGATATACTCTGCTTCGTCAGACCCGGTCATCGCAGCAAAGAGCGTAATCTTCTCCCCGTCTTGGTTATTGGTAAACACATTTTTCTCTACACGATTTCTGTTTTTCTTGATGATGTCGTTTGAGACCGCGATGATTGTTTTTGTCGAGCGGTAGTTTTCTTCGAGCAGCACTGTGTGTGCTCCAGGGAAATGTCGTTCAAAGTGAAGTACATTTTGTATGTCTGCTCCACGCCAACTATAAATATTTTGATCTATGTCTGCTACAACACACATGTTGTGCTCGCTTCCAGCAAGCAAGCGCATAATTTCGAACTGCACTTTGTTGGTGTCCTGGTACTCGTCCACATGAATATACAAAAATCGTTTACGAAGCTCGTCTGCTACGTTGGGGTGCGATTCAATCAAACGCAGCATACGCAGCAGTAGGTCATCAAAATCAAGCGCATGGTCTTCCTTCATGAGGTTTTCGTAGTGTTCCCACACTTCGCACGCTACGCGCTCCGGGTACGAAGACGCACTTTCAAGAAATGACGTTCGCGAGAGCGCGTCACCTTTTGCCCGAGAAATTATAGACAGCATCTTTCTCGGCTCAAACTCTTTTGGATTGTGTCCAGAAATCTCAAGCGCTTTTTTTATGGCTCGCACTGAGTCGCTCCGGTCATAGATCACAAAGTGTCTGCGTAACCCTAAGACCTCATGATATTGTCGGAGTATCCGCACCCCCAAAGCATGAAAGGTCGTGACCGTGGGAAGCGAATCAAATGAGGTACGCTCTGAAAGCGGGAATTTTTTTATGAGCGCTTCAACCCGTTCACGCATTTCCTTCGCTGCTTTGTTGGTGAACGTCACTGCGAGGATGTTGTGTGGTGCAGTACCAGAGTGGATGAGGTGCACTATTCGGTGTGTGATAACACGAGTCTTCCCTGAGCCAGCTCCAGCCAAGACCAAAAGCGGGCCAGAGATGTGCAGAACCGCCTCTTTTTGCTTATCGTTGAGGCCTTCTAAGTATGCGTGGGTGTCCATGTGTGCACTAGACTACCGCATACGCATATGTCTGTATAGCGCACTACCCACAAAACTGACCATAAAGCCCACGCTCCTTTTAGGATATGAAATAGGTGTTGTGTCAAGAGTGATTATGTCTTTTCCAGCAGCCGTTTTAGAGCATTCTGTTGTTACTGTGCAAAAAGTGCAATACGTCAATTGACCACACTTTGTGCTCTAGTAGAATGGTGGGACTGCAGTTGAGGCCACGTGCCTCTTTTTGTTTGAAAGTATATTCCGTAATGTCTGCTCTGGCGGTGAGTCCGTAATCAAATTCGTATAATAGAAAGCTCTAAAGATTCTGATAGCACCTATACAGATAGTAGTCTCACACCAGACTCTAATGTGCCTCAGAACACATATACTAAGGCTCCCCGGTCACGTATCGGGGTGTTGTTTGGTGAAATGGTGCCACTTTTTATAATTGTCGTCCTTCCGTTTTCAGTCCATGCTGGTGTGTTCTCATCACTGATGGATATGATCAGCCAAGACGTAGTCATCTATGACGCTGATCATGCAGACGTTTTAATACAGGATGTGAAGCTATTGAGCGCCACAAATAACCCAGACCCGAAAGGAGCACTCGGAGGAGGCGAAATTATTATTGATGGGGGCGCGTTAGTAGCGGGAGGCACACTCGGTGAGGACGAGATGAATCAAGCGAAGACATTTAGCGGAGAGATTAGTGTGTACGTAGTGCGTGAGGGAGATTCCCTTTCACAGATCGCAGAGATGTATGACGTGACTGCAAACACAATCCTTTGGGCAAACGACATCAAAAGTGGCGTTATTCAACCGGGCCAGTCATTGGTAATCCTTCCTATTGTTGGTGTGCGACATGTTGTGAAGTCGAAAGATACATTGAGCACCATCGCTAAGAAGTACGACGCAGAGATTGAGGAAATTCTTGAATACAATCAAATGGCATCTTCGGATCAGCTTTCAGTTGGAGATACGTTGGTGATCCCGGGAGGTGAGATCGCAGCACCAGTTCGTGTTGTGACGCGCTCTTCCCGAGGAGTCTCTTCAGGCTCCGGCAGTGCTGGGTTCTCACACCCAGCTCCAGGCGCAGTACGAACACAAGGTATTCATGGATACAACGGAGTTGACCTCGCGGGGCCAGGAGGAGCTAGACTTCCAATTCGTGCAGCAGCTGCAGGACAAGTTATCGTTTCTAAGGGAAGCGGATGGAACGGAGGATATGGAAATTACATTGTAATCAAGCACAATAACGGGACACAGACACTGTACTCTCACATGAGTAGTAACTCGGTAGGAGTCGGAGCGTATGTCGCAGCAGGACAGGCAATTGGAGTTATGGGGAGTACGGGGAGGTCTACTGGAGTTCACCTACACTTCGAGGTCCGCGGCGCCAGAAACCCATTCTAGGGAAAAGCCTCAAAATCGGCACATATCTTTGTCAGGCTGCGCAAAACTTTCTTCACCGTACCCCATGTACGGCTCAAAAACTTTTACTTGCCTTCCTCGATCTGTATCCAATTTTGAGGCTTTTCCTACTCGCGACTCAACTCACGCACCGTTTAAAAATTTTCAAGTTCGAATCTCAGACATCCCGCATCATCGAGCTAGCACGAGACACTATGTTTCGTGCTGATTTTGTTATAATTTCAGCATGAGTGAAAAACTGCTAAGACGACTGGAAAAATATCTAGAAACAGCTTCAGAAGAAAAAATGAATAGAGTTAATGAAGTTGCTGAAAGGTATGCCGTACATAAGTTAAATAACAACGCCCTTGAGGCATGTCTTTTGCAGGTACGGCAACGCCATCCGAGTTCACGCATAAATTCCTTTGGAATTGATACGAGGGTTGTTTCTCCTGAATTTTTAAATAATTTTCGTGTGTTTCGATCTTCAAGATTTCTTCGTGCCATATGTTTTTAGAATACCACAATAAATACCATAATTAATGACGTAATTAATTGTGGTATTAATTTTGATATACTTTTTGTATGAGTAAGGACGTTAAATACTTTGGTTTTGTGTTTTGGCTACATTTGACGCTTATTACCTTTACGTACTTGTCGCCTTTTCTTTTTGATTGGAAGATAATGACTGCTGTAATAATTCTTTTGTTTATTCAATATAGTATTTTCGGTGGTTGTGTTCTGAATACAGTTCAGTTTGGCAACGCAAAAGATACAGCTTTTCTGTATCCATATCTCACAATGATGGGGTTTAAACTCAACTCTCACAAGTTCAGACTTTTTATACGATACTATTTACCGTTTATTCTGTTAGCCATAGCACTGCTATGGCAGATCGTGTTTGATAGGGCTCCCCTTTTATTCTAAGTGTTATTACGAGGTGAGGCGGAGGATGAAGATGAGGGCGATTACAAACGCGATAGCAAGGAGTTGCTTGAATGAGAGTTTTTCTTTGAAAAGAATCCAGCCGGCTATGGTCGCGATAAGTACGGTAGTGGTGATTAGACCAGAGGCGAGCGCATAGGGGCCAAAGTGAACTGCGTATCCGTATGCAAGGGTGCCGGCGATGGTTGTTGTTGAGATGAGAACGATGGGAACGAGGTCTTTCATTGGAAGCCGTGTCTGCCCTGAATATGTATGTGTAGCTTTTTTATACAGTAGATACGCAAGTGCAAATACTCCTACACTGAGCTCCCAGAAGTACCCGGCAACCAGGGGTGAAATTTCCCGAGAAAGAATACTGAAAAATAAGAACGAAAGTGCGTATCCAACACCTGCAACACAAGCAAGCATAATTCCCTTCCATACCGTCGACTCATCAAGGTGCTCGTGCTGTGATCGGAGGAATGTGAGAGTGATTGCCCCAGCAAGAATACCTGCAAGCAGTATGAGTTGTAATGAAGTGAGAAATTCATTCAGAAATAGCGCTCCAAGAATGACTGCCACTATGACATTCACAGATTGGCGAATTGCGCTGCCGGTACCAACAGGCAGATAGTTCGACATGTTCAAATTAGAAATGAACGCAAGCGCACCGAAGCCAGAGGCCAGCAAGAGTGTGGGAAGGACAGATGTAATTGAAAGTATCTCTTGGCCTGTCGCAAAGAAAAGAACAGGGAGCATGGTGATCCCAAGCGAAAGGTTGCGATATACGGTCACAATAAGCCCGTCGTACTTTCGTGAGTATTTCACCAGAAGCGGTATTTGAATCCCCCACGAAAGAACCGCAATCCCAACCAGGACAAAAAACTGTGGATATATCATATATAAAGAATATCATTAATTAAACGCCTCTATCAAATCAATTAGTTTTTCCATGAGGTGACTACCTCATGATAGTCGTCCATTCCCCACTCTGATAGATTCAATATTTCTGCCTCTGTAGAGGCACGTTTAAAGTTTGTTTGCATTTGTTTCTGCATCTCCTCAATACGATATTGAGTCAAGGCACTTTCAATAATGGCTCGGCGGGACTGGTTGGTTTCTTCCGCATGTTTTGTCATCCAAGTAAGCAGCTGCGGTGAGATTCTACACGTAAATGTTGCTGTTTTCATATATGTACACTATCACTAAATACTTCAAAGTAAGAGATCCAGGGGCTGAGTTTTTTGGAAGAACGTAACTTTATAAAGCTTGAATTGCTTTATAAAGTTTGGTCAAAATTGGTCAACACTAAGTGTTGACCAATTTATGTGTATGGACTAATCAAAATCTTGTTTTGCACCGCTTTCTTTGACAAAGTCGTTGTATTCGGTAAATGATTTAACATTGTCCAAGATGATTTGTGGTTGCAATAGTTGACCCCATCGATTGCTCTGGTAGTCCTGAAAACTAGACCAGGGATAGGTATGAGCCCTATTTTTCCAGTGCGATAATTCGTGCGGGTTATTATGGATGTAAGCAGACAAGTAATTAAGTTGCTGATCTGTATCAATAATTTTTGCTTTGTATGTACCTTGAAATACATGCCCAGTTCTTTCATATTTCGTATTGAAATATTTCGCGTAAGCATTACTGATTCTGTGCATATATCGTGAAAGTCCGGTGTCAGTTTTAGTATGAACTGTCATGTGGAAATGATTGGGCATGACACAGAAATTTATAATATCAACGTACCGACTAGCAACGATTTCTTCAATTTCTTTTTCAGGAATCTTAAATGTTCCGCGCTTTAGAAAGTCACCCACCCTTCTTTCGGTCCTCGTAACCAGTTCCGGTGATTGTAGATGGAGAAGTAGAAAAAGAAAGCGCACGTAGTCGCTCTTTTCCAGAAAGAGCTTTTGTTTCTGGTCGCCTCGGTTATAGACATGATAGAAGGTGTCATTGAAAATTGGAATTGAGCGCATAGTAATATTGTAGTACGTTTTATCAAAAATGGTCAACACTTAGTGTTGACCATTTTTGTAGGCACGGGGCTGGTTGTCTTACATTTTCACTCGATACTGTAGTGCTTCAAAAACATGAGCTGGTTCGATTTCTTCTGATCCATCGAGGTCGGCGATAGTCCTTGAGACTTTGATGACTCGGTGGTATGAGCGGGGGGAGAGGTTTAGTTTTTGGGATGAGGTTTTTAGAAGGTCTTTGATTTCTTGAGAGAGGGTGATGACTTCGTCGAGGTCGCGCGACGACATTTCAGCGTTGGTGGTTGCGCCGCGGTTTTTAAGGCGTGAAAGCTGAAGTGTTCGCGCTTGTACGATCTGTTCTCTTGCGAGCTTCGTCTCTCCTTCTTTCTCTGCGATGTTGGTCAGCGTCTCGTAATCAACGTGGGGCACTTCAAGCCACAAGTCGATACGGTCGAGGATTGGTCCCGACACCTTGTTCTTATACGTGTCGAGCATTGATCCGGCGTAGTCGGTTGTCCCGTCCTCACTTCCCCGGTATGGGTTCATTGCTGCTACAAGTATAAAATCTGCAGGAAACAATGCGCTGCCTTGTACGCGAGAGATTGCGACAACTCGATCCTCAAGTGGTTGGCGAAGCGCATCAAGGCTCCGTCGTTCAAACTCGGGAAACTCATCCATAAATAACACTCCCTTGTGTGCGAGCGTGACTTCCCCAGGTCGCGGGTGTGTGCCTCCGCCAACCAGGCTCGTGTGACTCGCAGTATGATGTGGAGCCCGAAACGGTGGGCATGACGATATGTCACTTGAAAGTTCGCCTGTTACCGAGTGGATGGCGGTCACGTCAAGCGCTTCATCGTGGGACAGAGGTGGAAGGATTCCTTGGAAGGCGCGAGCAAGCATAGTTTTTCCGGTACCGGGAGGTCCAACCATAATCACATTGTGTCGCCCTGCTGCTGCGATCAAAAGTCCGCGCTTCGCACTTTCCTGCCCTTTCACGTCCTCCATACGGATGTGTGTTTCGGTCCACGTGTTTGGAATGGTGGTCGGTTCTTGTATTGAAAGTTTTGAATGGTCGTCTCGTGTGTGATCGATGTGCCTAATGACATCAAGCAGTGTCTTTGCGCCATAGACAGTGATGTCCGAAATGAGCGCAGCTTCTTTTGCATTATCTACCGGCACGACAATATCAGTGTATCCAGCATCTCGTGCGGCGGTAACTGACGGGAGTACTCCACGCACTCTACGTAGTGTGCCATCCAATGCCAGCTCACCAAGAAAGACGGTCTTTGAAACGTCACCTGTGATCTCTTCGGACGCAACAAGATATGAAAGCGCAATGGGCAGATCAAACAGCGGACCTTCTTTTTTCAGATCGGCAGGAGCAAGCGAAACAATTATTTTATTGTTTTTGCTTTTGGGAGAACTAAACCCAGAATTTTTGATTGCTGCGCTGACTCTGTCTTTTGACTCGTCCACAGCCTTCCCCGCTAACCCAACAATCGCAAACGAATGCAGACCTCGCGAGAGGTCTGCTTCGATCATAACGATAGTGCCTGATAGTACTCCGGGTTGTGCGGTGACTACTTGAGCAACTGACATATTTTTTAATTAGACAGGGACGCTTCGTCGTTTATGTGTGTTTTGCATGTTCGCGCAGCTGGGTTTGCATTAAGTCGATCCAATTCGATCTCTTCCCCACCGATCTCGCAGATGCCATAGGCATCCTTTTTTATCTTCGCCAGTGCCCGATTAATATTATTGTATCTGGTTTCAAGCGCGTCGAGTGTTCCACGCCGCTCAGCCCAATCTTCGCTTCGATCTGCAACCACGTTTGGGTCTGCTTCGGACACGTTTACTCCCTCCGGTGTGGCGATCCAGTCTTCTTTGACGTGCGGGTTATGAATACCAAGTCCTTGTAAGTCTTCAGTTATTGCTGCGAGCTCTTCCTCGAGCTGCTTCTTCATATTGTTTGTGTCTGCTGTCATAGAAATCTATTATATCATGTCTATTTTACCAGGCTCGAAACAGAGGAGTACACCTCTCTACTTGTTGTGATAAGGATTGTGTTTTTATCAATAAAACCGTATACAACCCTATCTTCTGTGTCATCTGCTATAAGTACGCGAACGTCCATATTGCTTATGCGAGCATCAAGCGAGGTTGTTTGCGCAGCTTCACCGTACAACGGAGCAAGGTCGCTATAAAACGTTTCTTCAGCTTGTAGCATCTCACCAAACACAACGTCAAATGAAGTAAATTTCATAACGATGAATGGTTCGCCACCGTTAAAGCCACCAAGCGTGACTTGTGTAACAGCGCGAGCAAGACTTCCAGGTAGGTTAGGTATCAAGATAGCAAGAATTTGATCTGGTTCAATTTTTACACCTTCAATAGTTGGGTGGATTTCTATTGCTCCGGTTGTTTGGGAAGCGATCGCTTCCTGTATAGCAGCAATAAGCTCAGTTCGATTGTTTGTAAATAGGATTTCTTTTGATGACTCAGTTGCAATCGTGTTCACAATAGTCTTGGGAGCGATGATAGTTTCTTCTGGGGCATTCTGTATGAAATACCACGCCGAAGCACCTACCCCAAGAATGATCGCTACAACACTTACAATAATTAATGTACGTATAGGAAGTCCGCGCTGTGGAGTTTCTTTAGGTGTACCTACTTTTTGAAGTGCTAGATCAGGAATGGGAGTCCTATTGAACTTTGGTGCGACAACTTCTGTTTCAATTTTTTCTGGAGCTACTACTCCAGGTGCCGGCTCGGGTGTGACTTGTGGAGGCTCAGGTTGAACAAGTGCTTCTTGTGGTGGAGGTACAAAGCTCTCATCAGACTTTTCTAAAGCTGCACTCAATTGAGATTGAAGATTCTCTTCGAGCGATTCTTCTACTTCTTTCTTTGCTACAGCTTCTTCTTTTGGGGTAATAGGTTTTGGAGGAGGTGCGGTTTCAATAACTACTTCCGGTATAGGAGTAATTTTTTTTGGCTGTTCAGGAACTTCACGTACAGTAGGCGTTACTCGTTCGATTGTTTTCGTGGTCTCTATTTTAGAAACTGGTGGAACCTCGTTAATTTTCGCCACCTCTTTTGACGGCTCTATAATTGGCTTGGGAACAATTTCTTCAAGTTCCTGTATAGAATCGTTTTGGATTGCTGGCTTCTTCTCAACAATCTCCGGCGTGAAAGCAGGTGGGATGTGTGTAACTTCAACTTTTTCTTCTGGAATGTTCTTGTCCACTACTCCCTTCGTTTCTTTAGGCTCCACAGGCTCATCTAGAATTTCTGCTATATCCTGAGAAATTGCTGTGGTGTTTGGAGTCCTTGTGTCATTCAGTGCATCATCGAGCGATCCTTGCGCTTCAGTTTTCTCCTCTTCCTCTACGTTCACATCTTCCTGTACGTGTTGCCAAGTAGGTTGTTGCACGTCAGTGGCTTCTTTGATTTTGAATTCCTCTGTATTGATATTTCGCTCAACTTTTTTGAGAGTGTCTGCGACACTTGTGTAATCATCTTTTGGAGCTTGTTTGGTCTGTTCGGCAGCGGCCTGAATTGTTTCTTTGCGGTTCTCTGACTTAGCAACAGTATGTTTTGGTTTTTGAGCCTCAGCTATTTCTTCTTTTTTAGTACCAAACCATCCTTGTAATGCGGTGAAAATTGCTGGAAATAATCTAAAGGGTTCACGCTTTCTGTCAGTTACGATATTTCCTTCGGCTACTTCAGCAGTGACAGCTTCCTCAATATCGAATACTCCATCCCGAACTGAAAGAATTGACTCCTTATGTTCAGTTATGAGCTCCTGATCGATGTCGATCTGAGGGACGGGCGAGTCTATCTTTTTGGGTACTTTCAGAAAGGCGCCATTGTCTTTAGTTTTTTTCAGCTTCTCCTGACGAGATATAGATTTTTCATCAGTGTATGCCGTCTCGTCTGGACTTGAGGCGCGGATAAAATGGAACGGTGGGATCTCTATTGACTCCTCAGCTTTTTTTTCAGGCTTCTGCTCTACAGGTGGGACTTCTTTAGTTGGAGGCATTGGTGGTGGTACTGGGGGGACTACTTTTCGCTTCTGCTCAGAAATTTGTTCTATCGTTGTCTCTAGTTCTGTTTTAAGCGTAGTAGGTTTTGGAGGTGTAGGTGCTGGATCATTTTTGCTAGGATCGGATGTAGTTCCACGAGCTCGCTTTACATCGTCCGCAAAGGTGCGTATTGGTACTATTTTGCGTGTCTGTAAAGGTGCCATGATATGTATAGTATCTCATGTTTTCAAGTGATATCCCACGGTATGTATTGCAAAACACGGCAACCGTTGGTTGCTGTGTTTTTCACACTATCAAACCAGTTATTTAATTATTCAGGAGCTTTCAAGCCCTTTTTTGTAGCGAAGTCCGGATCTGCCTGCTTGATAGAAAGACCAATCTTCCCATCTTCCACTTTAGATACTACAACTTGCACTACCTCGCCTTCTTTGAGAATGCCCTCTACACTCTCAAGTCGAAACGGAGCAATTTCAGAAATGTGAATTAAGCCTTCGTTTTGTGCATCAATCTTCGCGAATGCCCCAAACGCAGTGATCTTGGTTATCGTCACATCGAGCTTTTCTCCTACGGTATACACTTTAGTGAGTGTGGCAATGATTTCAGCGGCAGCTTCAGCTGTACCATTCGTCCCAGTAATAAATACTGCGCCATTCTCTTCAATTGAAATCTCTTCAACCCCAGTGTCATCCTTGATGCCGTTGATGGTCTTCCCGCCAGACCCAATCACAAGACCAATTTGCTCAGGCAGAATGTTCATGACAATGATCTTTGGCGCGCGCGGAGAGATATCAGCGCGCGGAGCTTTTATGTGTGCTTCCATCACATCAAGAATCTGCAGACGCGCAAGACGCGCTTTCTCAAGTGCTTCACTCAGGATCTGAACTGGAATACCATCTACCTTCACATCCATTTGAATTGCCGTCACTCCTTCGCGTGTCCCGGCAACTTTAAAGTCCATGTCACCATGCTCATCTTCTGGTCCTTGGATGTCAGTTAAGAGTTTGTATTTCTCTCCGTCGATCACTACGCCCGAAGCAATACCCGCAACTGGCCGTGTGATAGGTACCCCGCCGTCCATCAATGCCAAGGTCGATCCACACACAGACCCCATCGAACTTGACCCGTTACTTGCCATTGTTTCTGAGACAAGTCGGATGGTGTATGGAAATGTTTCTTTTGGAGGAATAACCGGAAGCATTGCTTTTTCCGCTAGGGCCCCATGCCCAATCATTCGTCGGTTGAACCCCCCTACTCGGCCTGTCTCACCAACTGAAAACGGTGGGAAATTGTAGTGGTGGATGTATCGCTTCTTCACTTCCTGATTCTCGATCGTATCGATGATCTGGGCAGCTTCAGGACCACCGAGCGTGAGTGCGGTGAATATATGTGTCCCGCCACGATAGAAAATCCCTGATCCATGCAATATTGGAGACACGTCGCCTGCTTGTGCGTAGAGTTCTCGCACTTCATCAAACCCACGACCGTCAGCGCGCCTGTCGTCTTCGATTGCTCCCCGATGGAGTTCTCGGTCGATCTCCTCTTCAAAAAATTCCCCGGCGTGTGCTGTATTCAATCCTTCGATATCTTCTGAAGCCTTTTTAAGGAATGTATCTTTAAGTGCGTAGAGATGCTCTTTGCCTGCTGTGTTTGAAAACAAAGTGCTACTCAATTGTGATTTGAATTTAGTTTCAAAAAGTGTCGCAAGCGCATCAGGAAGTTCGCGCTTAACAATCACCTTCTTTTCTTTTCCAATGTCAGCAACAATCCCCTCCTGAAACTTTTCGAGTGCCTGATGTACTTTCACACTTGCTTCAAGGATGGAAGTAACAGTGTCGTCACTAATCTCATTGGCAACTGTTTCAATCATATTAATGTTGCCATCCTTCCCGCAGGCGAGCACTTCAAAAGTAAGCTCGCCTTCTTCGCGATCTTTGTATGTCGGGTTAATGATCACCGCCCCACTTTCTTTGCTCTGCCCGATACGGACGGCCCCTACGGGGCCGCCCCATGGAATATCCGAAACAGAAAGCGCCAACGACGCACCAATAATTCCAAGCACATCTGGATCGTCTTCCCCCAAAGCAAGAACCGAAATCACCACTTGGATGTCATTTCGAATTTGATGATTAAAAAGTGGACGAATCGTGCGATCAATCATACGGGCTGAAAGCACAGCTTCGTCTCCGGGCCGTCCTTCCCTTCGCGTAAACCTGCTTCCAAGAATCTGTCCTGCAGCATAGAACTTCTCTTCAAACTCCACCGAAAGTGGAAAGTACGGCAGGCCTTCATTTTCTCGACTACTCATCACAGCAGTAACCAGAATTGCAGTTTCCCCATACCGAAGGATCACAGACCCGTTTGCCTGCTCAGTTAAGTCAGTAAATTCAGCAATGAGCGGTTTCCCACCAATCTCGGTTTCGAACGTTTTCTTTTTCATACGTTTGCTATGTTACGGAGATCTCCAGATGTCAGATTTCAACACGTACATATATATGTACAATATGTTTAAACCTACGTATCCAAAAACCTCCCGTGTAATAAGTCTAGAATAGCAGAAGATATGGTGGTATACAAAGAGGTGAAGGATTATGGTAAAGTAGAATCATAAAAGTAAGTCATATATATGGAAAATTTGGACCAAGAATCAATGTCAGCAGCACAGGCACAGGAAAAAGTAGCTGAAACATTGCAAGAAACGTCTTTTGTTCTTAATGTAGAGCCAATCGTATTTGAGCGGGATGAGACTGGCGATACGTCACTCGACTTACAGGGGCAAGTTATTGATACAGGTATCGACATGGTCACTAAAGATGATGACGGAAATGAAACGGGTGAGAAACGAGTTATGAAGGTGCCGGGAACTGTAGAAATTAAAGGTCAAACATTCACTCCTTCTCCAGGGGCACTATTGAAATGTGTCGAGGGTGAGATGGAAGCGTTTCTTGATCTGTCTGATAATCCAGATACCTTTGGGAAGATACATTCACAAGAGATAATGCATTAATATTATTCAAAAACACGAAAACCGGCGCCAGGAGGCGCCGGTTTTCGTGTTTTCATCTGTTACTAATCAAATGAGCCGAAAGTTTAACTACATATCGTCCGTATCAGTCCCTACAACCTGACTGATTTGTTTTCGTAAACTTGTCTTTGGTTTTGAAGTCTTCCCTTTAGCTCCTTTAGTCTGTTTACTCCCGCGAGTGATTTTTCCTCCTCGGTATCCCATTAAGAAATCATGTGGATTTTCATCCATGTCGATGAAGTCATCAACTACGGCCTTTAATCCTGAAGAAGCGCTTCGTCCGAAGGTGATGGTCTCTACCTGGCATCCTTGGCTTTTTACGTACTCAACAAGTGGAATGAAGTCGCCGTCGCCTGTAGCGAGGACAACCGCATCAACTTTGTGTGCGACCTTAATGGCGTCAACTGCCATACCGACGTCCCAGTCAGCTTTTTTGGCTCCTCCAAAGAAGATCTGAAGATCTTTTGTCTTGATCTCAATTCCGATTTTCTCCAAGGCTTCGAAGAACGGTTGCTCTTCCCCACTTTCGGTATTGACCACGTACGCAACTGCACGGATAAGTTTTCTATTCCCCAAAGCGGCCTCAACAACTGCTGCGAAGTTTACTTTTGATTTGTATAAATTTTTTGCACTGTGATACAAGTTTTGTGTATCGATAATGATTGCTACCCTTTGTTCAGGGTGCCGTATAACTGCCATATGTAATTGTTTATGTATTAAAAAATGTCTCTTCGGACTATCCTGTATGAAAAACCTCGTACAAAAAGTGCGAGCTCCGCTTGATAAAGCGGAGCTCTAGTACACTTATCGTTTGAGACCAAGTTTCTTAATGAGTGACCCATACGCTTTTTCATTTTTGCGTTCGAGGTACTTTAAGTGCTTTCGTCGGTCAGCAACCATCTGTAGAAGGCCGCGTCGTGAATGAAAGTCCTTGGCATTTTTCTTAAGGTGACTCGACAGCTCATTGATCTTTCGAGTCAAGAGTGCAACCTGTGTTTCTGGCGAACCAGTATCAGAATCGTGTCGTTTTACCTCAGAAATTGTATTTTCTTTTTGTCTCTTACTTAACATAAGGGCAAGATAGTTAAAAAATGGCGTACATTCGCGTTAGATACATACCTTCTTGCGAAAATAGTCGCTTATATACACGCTTGTTAATCTGCGAAGATTGTTACAACTATAGCACAAATTTAAAATAGTGCAAGTTATGCCTCGGTAATCAGTGTCTGTCAAAGTGTCGCTATATCAAGCGACACAAAAGACCGACACCACAGGCGTCGGTCTTTTGTGGGTCTCCATTCGTTCGGACGATAGACTACTTGGCTACTGTTGAATACAGATCAATGACTGCTTTGCTTCCCTCTAGGTTCTGGGACCACTCGGTTGTTTGGAAACCTTTGAGTTCTACCGTCACTGCTGGAATATTGATTGATGCAAGCCAGCCCTCCGCGTCTCCAGTAATTGGATACGCATCGAATACCGGCACTTCCCCGTACCCCGCTGCTTTTGCATAGGTGCTCATGAGTGTGAGTGTTTCTGGAAGGACGCCGTTTTCGCATTCTGATGCGTAGACATTGTTTGCCTGACTATGCCAGAACATAACTGCTTTGGGATTCTGTTCTGAAACAAAATCTCGAAGTGCTTGTGCTTCTGGTTCTGAGAATGCCTCATCTCCTGCACTCACCACGTCCCCTCTCCATGAACTCTCTGGTGCCCACTTACAATCAAAGTTTCGATTCAGGTCAACATTGTTTGCATTGAATCGTCCTTCTGCAGTTCTGGTTCCTGGGTCAGGCACATCAGCGAGCGTAAATCGTCCCTCCTTTTCAATAACAGTATAGAGTCCGTCTGGGTTAAGTGAAGGAATGATACTTACAGTAATGTCTTCAGGTACGTTCTCAGGATTTGCTTCGAGGTAATCCATAAACTCATATGCGAGCAATGTACTGTTCCATTCGTACCCGCCATGCACCCCTCCGACAAATAGCAAATGGTTTTCTCCGCTTCCGTATGTGTGTGTTTCTATGTCGCGTCCATTTACCGAAGAGCCGATTACGTTCATGCTAGAGAATGGCGCCTCCTCCACAACTACTTCTACTTCGGGTTCTGGAATTACTTCAGGTTCAGGTCTGTTGGTGAATGCAAATATTCCAACACCTACGATGATCAGCACAAGAACCCCGATGACGATTTTAACGTTTTGAGACATGTGCTTTATTGTGCGTAATTTTGTAGTACTGCTTCGATTCCTGCTTTGTTCTTAGTCCACTCACTTTCTTCGTGGTTTGTAAGAAGAACACTAATTGCTGGAATCTTTTTTCCTGCAAGCCAGTTGACCATGTCACCTGTAATTTCGTAGTAGTCGAATTCTTCAAACGCTGGGTATCCTGATGCCTTTGCATACAGATTGGTAAGCTCTGTAGTTTCTGGAAGAATTCCGTTCTTACATGTTGATGAGTACACACCACCAGCTTGTGAGTAGTACACCACAACTGCAGACGGGTCATTTGCTTCTACGTAGTCTCGAAGCGCAGCGCTTTCTGATTCTGAGAATGCAGAGCTCCCACCACTGACTGATTTGTTTTGCCACGTTGCCTCTTCGTTCCATTCACAATCAAAGTTTCGATTCAGGTCAACATTATTTGCATTGAATCGTCCAGGTACACGAGCAGCATCATTTGCAGTTACTTTTGTTCCGTCGAATCGTCCAGTTGATCCAACCACTTCTTTGAGACCATCAGGATTCAAAACAGGAATGACAGTCACTCGAACATTTTCGGGTACAGCATCTGGAGTTGCTTTCAAGTAATCAATAAGCTCGAATGCAACAAGTGCCGTGTTAAATGAATATCCACCGTGCACACCGCCGACAAACATGACTTCTGTATCACCATCACCAAAGTGGTAGGCAACAACGTCGTTATCGTCAGCTGACGTACCGATCACTTCTTCCGGCCCCGCGTCAGGTACTACTTCGGGGGTAACAACCTCTGCCTCTGCCTTTTCCTCTGCAACATCATCAACTTCTACTACAGTAGTAGGAGTGTCATTTGCAACGGTCGTCTTCGAGTCTTTACTCAGTAGGTAATATCCAATACCCCCCACAACCACAAGCGCAATAAGCGCAATCAAAATATTTTTCATCCCGTTAAAAGTTATTAGTTAATATGTCTACGTTACGTAATACAAGTTCATATGGTGACCCAATATAAGTACTGACTTTGTACTTATAACGGGATTCATATGTGTACAGTATAACGGAATCTACTGTTGTTGGCGAAAATGGCCTATCTACTGGTTTTCACACTCGCGTGGCACGTCTTATTCTTCAGTTAAAAATTCCTTATGATGCCGTGGCACAAAGTGTGTAAGTTCGCCTTTTTTCTTGTAGATATCAAGAGCCTGTACCAATGCGCGGGCAATTTTAATATCATTTATGAGTGTGACACCCGCATCGACCGCCTTTCTTCTGATGGCAAACCCGTCACTCTGCTCCTTTCGCTCGTGTTTGTTGGGTGTATTGATAACCAGATCCACCGCTCCCGATTCAATTAATGAAATAGTGTGGGGCTCTCCTTCACTGAGTTTGTGTATACATAATGCCGAAACATTGTTTTCTCCAAGAATCTTGCAGGTCCCGTGTGTGCCATAGAGCTGATAGTCCATTTCTGTGAGTATCCGAGCGTATTCGATGAACTCAAGCTTATCTTCAAGTGAACCCAGCGAAAGCAGGACGCCTTTTTTCGGGATGTTGTTGCCGGCAGCAATATACGCATGCAAGAATGCTTCGTGCTTATCGTCTCCAAAGGCAGCAACTTCTCCGGTTGATGCCATTTCTACTCCTAAAGTTGGGTCAGCACCCTTCAAACGAGAGAATGAAAATTGTGGCACTTTGATCCCGACGTAGTCGAGGTCCAGAGTGTGGTACCGACCACTGATATCGATGTCCAAGAAGGCCTTCGTCGCTAGATCGATAAAGTTGTACCCAGTGACTTTTGAGACAAATGGAAACGAACGACTTGCTCGAAGGTTGCATTCGATAACTTTAATCGCGTTATCGCGCGCGAGAAACTGAATGTTGAACGGTCCGGTGATCTGCAGTGCCCGTACGATCTCTTTTGTCGCTTGTTTGATCTGGCGCATCGTCTCTACATAGATCTGCTGTGGGGGTAGCATCACAGATGCGTCACCGGAGTGAACTCCTGCATTTTGAATGTGCTCACTAATTGCATAGATCTGGAGTTTCCCATTTTGCCCAACACCATCAATTTCAATCTCTTTTGCCCCTTCTTCAAACTTTGAAACAACAACCGGATGTTCTTTTGATACGTCGCCTGCTTTCTCGAGGAATCGGGTGAGCTCGTCTTCGTTGTAGCAGATACGCATCGCTGCTCCCGATAATACATACGATGGACGCACAATAACCGGATACCCAACTTTGTTTGCGAATGTGACTGAAGTTTTACCAGAAGACGACTCGACCCACGCAGGCTGGTCGATTCCAAGTGTGTCTAAAAGGCTCGAGAATTTATTGCGATCCTCGGCCATATCAATGAAATCAGGGTCAGTCCCCATCACAGGAATTTTTGCAGCTTTAAGTTTGGTTGCGATGTTATTGGCAATCTGTCCTCCCATACTTATGATCACCCCGTCAGGCTTCTCGACTTTGCAAATATCGCGAATTCGTTCAACACTGATCTCGTCAAAGTAGAGCGAGTCACACATGTCATAGTCTGTTGAAACTGTCTCAGGATTGTAGTTGAGCATGAGTGTTTTGTGCCCAAGCCGTTTGAGTGTCTTCACAACGTTTACGCACGACCAGTCAAACTCGACCGATGATCCAATACAGTACGGACCAGAGCCAACAACCAAAATCTTCAACTTTCCTTTTTTCGCAGGCGCTGCTTTGATGTCGTGTTCAGTTGCTTGATAGGTTGTGTATAGATAATTAGTTTTTGCAGGAAACTCTGCTGCAAGGGTATCAATTTGCTTCGTAGCTGGCATCAGTTTTAGTTTCGCACGTTGCGCATAAACTTTTTCTTCAGTAGTATTTTTCAACTCTGCAATACGCTTGTCTGAAAATCCCGTCTGCTTCGCTTCAAGCAAAAGTGCGGAAGTCAGAGACTTTGCCTTTCGAATTTTCTCTTTCACTACATATATATGATGCAATTTCTCTAAAAACCAATTGTCGATCTTAGTCAGGTTATGTACATCAGCTACTGACATCCCATCTTCAAAGGCTCGGGCAATTGCGAACATCCTTTTGTGAGTTGGTTCACGCAATGACATTTTCAAATCGGATGCATCGTGTGTTGCGTCGGTAAATCCGTCTGCACCGATTTGCAGGCAGCGGATCGCTTTTTGAATAGCTTCTTCAAAGTTTCGTCCAATAGACATCACTTCTCCTACTGACTTCATCTCGGTCCCGATACGCTTGTCGACTTTATCAAATTTCTCTAAATCCCATCGGGGATATTTCACTACCAGGTAATCAAGCGACGGTTCGAAGAAGCAGTTGGTCACTTCAGTAATCGCATTGGGAATTTCACGCATCAAGTAGCCCAGTGCTATTTTTGCAGCAACAAACGCAAGTGGGTATCCGGTAGCTTTTGATGCCAGTGCAGAAGATCGAGAGAGTCGAGCATTGAGTTCGATGACTTTGTATTCTCGACTTTCTGGATTCAGCGCAAACTGCACATTGCATTCACCAACAATTCCAAAGTGTCGTACGATTTTAAGTGACGCACTTCGCAGCATCTGGTACTCGTTGTTATCTAAAGTCTGTGAGGGAGAGACAACGATACTCTCTCCCGTATGGATTCCCAGCGGGTCGAAGTTTTCCATGTTACAAACAGCAATTGCGTTATCGTCACGATCTCGCACCAGTTCGTACTCGAGTTCTTTCCACCCGGTTAGGTTCTCCTCGACGAGAACTTGTGGTGAGTATGAGAATGCCTTATCGAGAATCTCATTAAGTTCTTTTTCATCGGTTGCTTTACCCGAGCCCAGTCCTCCAAGTGCAAACGCAGCTCTGATTAGTACGGGATACCCAACCTTCTTCGCCGCCTTGATCCCCGCTGCTTTGGTGGTGCACGGAATGCTTCGAGGAAACGGAATATCAATTTTCGCAAGTTCGGTATTAAATTTTTCGCGGTCTTCTGTTGCATCGATAACCGATACAGGAGTTCCCAAGACAGCAACATTATATTTTTTCAGAACCCCACTCTTCTCAAGCGCAATTCCGCAGTTAAGCGCAGTCTGTCCCCCAAACGAAAGAAAGATTCCTTGTGGCTTTTCTTTCTCGATTACTTTTGTAACGTAATCGAGGGTAACTGGTAGAAAATATACCTTATCTGCAAAGTCAGGATCAGTTTGCACCGTTGCGATATTTGGATTGATGACTACTCCCTCAATCCCTTCTTCCTTCAGAGCCTTCAATGCCTGACTTCCTGAGTAGTCAAATTCTCCCGCTTGCCCAATACGCAATCCGCCAGAACCAAGAACGAGCACTTTTTTGATGTTTTTAGCAACTTTGTATGGGATAGTCTTCATGCCGTTAGAAGTTATTTGGTAAGTTTGTATTCCTCATGTGAGGCTGTATCTCAATATTGTCTGTATTCACACTACGGTGCACGTAATAACTTCTAAAGGTATTCATATATTTATAGAATCAATAAATGTTTTAAATAAATACTGCGCGTCATCAGGTCCTGGGAAACTTTCAGGGTGAAATTGAACTGCTCGAGCTTTCTTGTTCACAAACTGAATTCCCTCAATAGATCCATCATGGAGATTTGTGAACCACGGCTTGATGCCTTTAGGCAGTTTGTCGTCAACGGCAAAGCCGTGATTCTGGGAAGTGATGATGCAGTGTCCAGTATCAGCATCCATGCAAGGTTGGTTTACCCCCCGGTGTCCGTACGGAAGTTTGCTGGTGGTGCAACCTCCGGCAAGCGCAAGGATTTGGTTGCCGAGACAAATTCCAAAGATATGTATTTTTGCATCCAGCGCTTTCTTTACTTCAGCAATAAGCTTGGTATTCATCTTTGGATTTCCCGGTCCGTTTGGAAGAAAGAGCGCATCAAATGAGAGTTCTCCTTTTTCGCGTGCAGCCATAAACGGATAGTCATATGGCACACGAATGATTGTCGTGTCGAACGAAAGAAGGTTGCGAATGATATTCAGCTTTACTCCAGTGTCTGGCAAGCAAATACGAATCTTGCCAGTGCCGTACTCTGTCACTTCCTGAATTGAAACCTGACTTACTAAGTCTTCCGTGTCAGTGTCACGTACAAATTTCATTTGTGTAGCCTTGGGAGGTAATTTTCCAACATATATCTTCCCACCCATGACACCCTTTTCTCGAATCTTCTTTACAATTGCACGTGTGTCGATGCCGCTAATAGCCGGGACTTTGTGAGTTGTTAAGAATTCTGAAAGACTTTGTGTACTTGTGTGGTGACTTGGAGTGTTCTGGTACTCAGAAACTATAAGGCCAGTTATGTGGACCGCGTCTGATTCAAAATATTCTTTCAGTCCATATTGAGAAACGGCATCCCAATCTGGAATGCCGTATGTGCCAATAAGGGGATATGTAGTAACGAGGATTTGCCCTCGGTACGATGGATCGGTAAACGTCTCCGGATACCCGGCCATCCCAGTATTAAAAACAACCTCACCTTCAACACCATTTTTTGGAGAATAGCCAAAGCTGTGACCCGTATAGGTCGTACCATCAGATAGTACCAAATATGCCTGACTCATTAATGTGTAAGTATACCCAACCCTAACAGTATGTCTATCAGTTATTCAACTGACGTCCCAAATAATATACATTAGAAATACTTTGTTTTGATTTGTCAATGAAGATTAAGTGATACATGTAAGACTGACATACTGTTAGTGCGGGGTGAAAAAGTACAGATGTACTTTTGCAAGATCTTTTGAGGTATTTCAAACTCATTTGAAATATCCAAAGGATATACAGTACCTGTTAAGGTATACGCAAGAAGTTTTATTTTGCAAAAAATTGCCGTGCTCATGATGTACTTATTGGTTAAGGGTTGTTTGCTTCGTCCAGAGCTTGTTGCAGGAATGTGATAATATTTTTAATTTTCGACGTATCATTCTCGTCAAGTTTTGAATCCGGCGTCGTCAGCAGACTTCCCAGGACGGTGAGCAACTCACCATACCATTCAGTGTTTGTTGCTCCAGAAGCAAATCGGTTGGCAGATATTAATGCATCTGCCAAGGTATCAGAGTTCTGGTTTCTGAATACTCCCGCTAGCGACTCAACATAAGCGAATAGTTCTTCGTCTGATTGTGCGGATTTCATTTTCATCGTATTGAGTATATCAGATACATTGCTAACCAAACTGCT
>JBLHGD010000004.1:0-27341 GCA_047616585.1 Candidatus Azotimanducaceae bacterium | reverse complement strand
TTAGTCCAACAGCAAGTACTCCCCACACTGCCAGACCCGCTGCGCTTCCATATGCACCAGAAAAAATGAGATATAAAATAGCAGGAATAAATACAATTGTGGTACCGACTCCAGGTATGAGCGCTCCAAACGATGCGATGGTGCCCCACATCACTGCGCGCTCAAATCCAAAGAGCCAAAGCCCAATTGCCGTAAGTGTTCCCTGGATAAGTGCAACCAAAAGCGTTCCTGAAAGGACTGACCGCAGTGACTGTGCCAATCTAGCAAGAATGACATCATCTTGATCATCTGGTAATGGGCTAATAACTACAAGCTTTCGAGTAAACTCCTTCCCGTCACGGAATAGATAAAATGATGCAATCATTGCAATGAAAAATAGAAAAATAGTTGAGGCGGTACTTGCGAAAATAGCACCAACATTTCCAATTAAAAACTCAGCTGCTTGTTTAAGGTATGCAGTAAAATCAATTTCAAAGCCTGGAATGTAGTTATTGACCATTCCTTCAAGCATCAACAACGTTTCCTCAAAGCCAACTTGTCCAGAACCGATGATCCCATACACTGAGACAGCCTCTTTAGCGAGTACTGATGTAATAAAAAGGAGCGGTAAAATGACAGTGATGAAAACTAGCAATGTAGACACAAAAGCACTCAGGGTTTCATTCTGACGAGGCATTTTTGGAACAATTCTCTGGTGCAGTGGATATGATACTGTGACAATTATCGCGGCTAACGCGAGTGCTGAAACAAACGGTGAAAACATTTCCCACACGAGATATGATACAGCTCCCAAGAGACCGAAAAAGAACACATATTCAACTATTCTATTGCTAATCATGAAGATTTATTAGGTTAAATATACCATACTTACATTCAACAAAGCCGGGCGTATGCCCGACCTGTAAGGATTTATTCAAGATTATTGATTTGCTTCCGTGATTGAAGTGCGGCAGCTTCTAAAGCGCCAAACGTTTCAATCACAGCCAACTCAAATGCCTTAAATGCGCCACTTAACATTTGTGAAATGGCGAACAAAACTATGACCGTCCCAATTGCTCGAAACATAATTATGTTTGATTGCATCAACCACACTCCAACTTGTATACACAAATCAGACTAGTAATAATTGCGGGATGCGAGGGAGGGAGTCCTGAAAGAACTCTTCTACTAACTATGACGTACGTAATGAAAAAATATTACAAAACCACCGAAACGTTAGTGCTTCGGTGATTTCCTTTTACACCCTTACAAATGCCCTTTAAGTCTCATCGCTTCCACAATACGCTCCACGCCATTTTCATATGCCGCCTCACGAAAACTCATTTTTCGATCTCCGACTGTTGTTCGCATTTCAGCATATGCCTTAAGCATAATGTCTTTCAGTTTATGAAACACATCTTCTTCAGCCCAATAGAGTTGCTGTCGATTTTGTACCCACTCAAAGTACGAAACAGTCACTCCTCCAGCGTTTGCTAGCACATCAGGAATAATAGTAACGCCCTTTTCAAAAAGTATACGATCTGCTTCGGGCGAAATCGGGTTATTAGCAAGTTCTAGCACGATCGTTGCTTGGACATCAGCAACATTGTCTTCATGAATCACATTGTCCAATGCTGCCGGGATTAGGAGGTCACACACTACGGATAGTACCGCATCTGCATCTAGTACTTCAGCTCCATCTTTTTCCATAGCCTCTATATCGCACACAGTCCCTTCACAGTACAATCCTGTAACGGACTTCTTCTCATGTTTTGCTTTTTCAACCGCAATCGGGTCAAGGCCATTTTTGTTATAGAGGGTCCCCTGACTATCTGACACTGCAACGATTATATATCCTTGATCATGCAGTAATTTAGCAACCACTGCTCCAGCATTTCCAAACCCCTGTATTGCAACACGTGTATCGCTTGGATTCTTACCTAACAAACGCATATGTTCTTCAATGAGATACACACCACCTTGTGCTGTAGCTGTCCCCCTCCCCTGACTTCCTCCTAGCGCAATCGGCTTACCAGTTATCATTCCAGGCTCACTTTTTCCAATTGCTTTTTCATACTCATCAAGCATCCAAGCCATTATCTCAGGAGTTGTGTACACATCAGGCGCAGGAATGTCTTGATCAACACCAATATACGGAGCAAACGCACGCGCGTACTCTCGTGCAACTTTCTGGATGTCTGTATCTGAATACTCTTTTGGATTGATGACCACTCCCCCTTTAGCTCCTCCAAGCGGAATACCCGCAACAGAACACTTTACAGCCATAGCAGCAGCTAATGCTTTAACTTCCTCAATATCAGCATCTTGATGAAATCGAATACCTCCTTTATATGGACCTCGAGCATTATTAAACTGCACACGATATGCAGGAAATGATTCATTGCCTTTTTCTGTCTCAACTTCAAGTACTGCCTCATGTACGTGATAGGGCGTTAAGAGTTTCTCGATCTCAACGTCTGATATTTCAACTCCGCGTTCGGGTAGTTGACCTACAGCAGTTTGTATATGTGACTTAATTTGTTCAAATGGTGTCATACTATTCTAGATACGCTAATATAAATCGAATAAACCTTCAAAGCCAAAGAAATTGAATACCCTGTAGCCGTATTCAACAGTAAGGCCAAAATTATCAGTCAATAGTAGTACTCCAATAAAAATCAGAAATACTCCTCCAATGGTGCTGACCCACTTAGTAACATTTCCATACCTCATAATGGTCTCGCTCGCTCGCGCATACAACATTGCAGTCAGCAAAAATGGCACCGCCAGGCCAAGCGAGAACACAGCAAGGAGTAAGCCCCCCGAAAACACTGTCGTTGAGGTTGACGCCAGTAGAAGTACCGAAGCTAGAACTGGTCCTATACACGGAGTCCACCCGAGCGCGAATGTTGCGCCGATAAGAAACGCACTAATTGGCTTACCTGGAGTCAGTGACTTTGGCATGCTTAATTTACGATCACGCATCAGCGGAGCAATATTAATCACGTTAAGCATCATCAAACCAAAGATGATGATGAACATTCCCCCAACTTGCGTGAGGATGCCACGGAACTCACCAATAAAAGTACCGAACAATCCTGCCAAGATACCGAACCCAATAAAAATTGTCGAGAAACCTAGAATAAATGCTATAGCATTTTTGATAATCTGACGCTTTGCTTTATGTCCCGCTTTTGAATCAGATACACCGGTTTGTTTTACGCCACTGATAAATGCCAAATATGCGGGCACCAGTGGTAACGTGCACGGAGCAAGAAACATAAAAAGTCCTGCGATGAAGGCTGAGACGATGAAGGCAATACTAATTTCCATATAGAGTTATACGTTATGTTTACTTATTTGTTGCAGATAGTGCGGTATTCGTATGTTCTCGCATCTCCTTGAGAGTCATAAACCCATGCTTATGAAACGAAACGTTTCCCTCACGATCATAAAATACTGTTTCAGGCATAGAAAAACCACCTATGGATTTGTAGAATATGTCATTTGGGTCCTGTACAAAAATAATAGTACCAAGTGAGCCTATTTGATCGATGAACGCACGCACTCGAGCTTTGTCCTCCTTTCTGTTAATTGCAATCACCACGACCTCGTCCGGACTAAATTCAGATGACAACAATCCAAAATCAGGAAGTTCTGTAATGCAGAACGGACACCATGTCGCCCACGAATTAACCACACGGACTTTCCCATCAAACTGCTCTAGTGAGAATGGGTTTCCGTTAATATCCGTGAACGGCGCACCCACTTCTGTGTCCCCTAAGGCTCGTGTTGCTTCTGAAGTTTCTGTGGATTGAGAGCTACTTGAAATAAATGTAAACACACCTATTGATACAACAACACCGACAATTACAATGAGTGTGACAATTTCTGAGCGACCAAATGACATAAATAAATATTACAGAGTTAATAATTGAGCCCAACTTTCATACGGAAGCGCTCCTGAAACGCTTTGTGTTGTCCCGTCTGGAAATACAATGACATTAAATGGCGTGCCACTTCCGCCAAAAGCACGCGCTGTGGCTATATCAGTTGCAATTTGTTCCCCGATAGCATCTTCTGCCATGCAGGCCTGAAGCTGGTCTTCAGGAACACCGAGTTCACCTGCAGATTTTGTCAAAAATGTATTATTGACACTTCTCTGGTTATCAAACACAACCTGGCTAAATGCCCAAAAGGCATCATTTCCTTGAATTCTACCAACACACTCCGCTATTGAAGCGGCCAACTCAGCATTCCGATGGCTTGGAATCGGAAGATGTCGATACTCCCAATTTATCTTGCCGTCAGACTCGTCAACAAGTCTTTCAAGTGTCGGATGCAGTCGGCTACAAAACAGACACTCGTAGTCAGAGAATTCAACGACAGTGATCTCCGCATCAGGGTTGCCGTACACAAATGCCTGTTCGCTATTTTCTCTTCGAGGCGATGTATCAGCTGTTGCAGCCATTTGGTCATGACCAGCGTTCACCTGTACACCAGGTCCTGATTGAGAACTTGAAACAAAGATTGCAGTTGCAACTAGACCAAATCCAACAAAGATAGCTATGGGTGTTGCGAAATTTTTCATCCTGTTAGGGGTTAATTACTAATCTTGTTGATAAAGTCATAGTTGGTCGCATGATTTGTTCTGTATACATACTGCAGGTCTCACATTAACTTCTAACGGGACAAGTGCGCCGGAAGATGTCATATTTATTTTTGCCACAATTCTGTTTCCGGATGCGCTGCTACCCACGAGAACCAAAAACCTTCAACATCAGGGACAGTCGTTCCTTTTGTATCAACAATGTTCACAATTCCATCATCTGATTTTGTGATAATTATCGAAGTGTTACCTATTGTATCAGTCGTAACCCCAGACGGAAGCGAGTCAAGAGGATAGGCTTTGAACTTACCATCTACAGACACTCCATAGACATACGCTGAGGGATCCAGTGGCGAGTTTGCTGCATCAAAATTTGGACCGAATCGTTGTGCTACTCCAAAATAGTTCCCATTATACGGATCGCCAATGCTACCGGTATTCAGTACACTTCCATTTTTATGTATCTTTGCCCAGTTTATGTACTTCGCGATGTCAGAAGGAACAATATTGAGCGTGACACCAGTTTTCTCTCCCACAACGGCCTCCCCCAGGACCTGCGACCATAGATTTCTATCTTCAATGTCATCTGCTCGATTGTACATCAGAAGGTTTGATTGCCAGAGCATACCTGACACACCAAATTCATACACCGCCCCTTCGACCGACCGATCAAATACAATCCCTGTCCCACACAACGGACAGTATGTAACCAGAAGTGGATCTCCAGCAACAACATCATTTACAATCTCACGAGTAACGAGCATATTAAAAGGATAAAAACGATCCTCACCTTTATATGAAAGAGCAATCCCGACTGTATCATCTGGAAGAAGTTTATTAGCTTCTTTAACGCTCACAAATTCTGGATCATCCACTGATGGAATACAATCTTGTCGAAAGCAACCCTGTCGAATCTCATCAATTGGGATTGAGTGCTTTATATTCTTGCTCGGCGCACTCCCTGCAACTGGTAAATTGACTTCATCTGCTGTAAATAATTCTCTTTGTGACATAATTTGTTCAATAGGTTTCTTTGGCGGAGCTGATACGACAGTTTTTGCGTCTTGCGCATCTACAAAATCTTCTGATGATGCATCTACAGCACCGATGTCACTATCATCATCTGACTCTAGCTGAACACTGTTAGCAACCGGTCGAACATTAATTGCTTCACCAGACTTACCAGAGGACCCAAAAAACTGCACTACTACATAGACAACGACCAAAAACAGCACCCCAAAAGAAATATTTTTATACATACGTATTCTAATTACTCTACCATTATACGCATAGAGTGAAATATTATTTCAGAAACTCTCTTAGGTTCGAACCCTGACGAAAGCAATGGGATTGCTTTCGTCAGGGTTCGAAGACCTTGCCTGATATTTCTTGAGGTACGAAAAGAAATATGGACAAGGTGTACTGAAACTGTAAGTTTCGAAATTCCGGCTCGTCGCACAAACACAAATATCTTTGTTTTACAATGGTAAATATCGTATTTTTTTGCTATCTTAATATTACTCCTTACGAAGGCGGGAGTTCATGAAAAACATGCCGACCATATGGCAACGAAATGCCGAGGGCAAACGTCCACACAAGCCACCTTATGGAAGAGAAAATGGATCAAAAGTACTATCCGAAGAAGAACGACGTGCCGGCTATCGAGTTGAGCACAGATGCAGTGTTGGGTTTCCCGACTGTATAGATCCCAGGATCTATACAGGAGACTGGTACCTAAGAAAAGTAACTCTTTTTTGGAGTTGCAGACCTGACGGAACGTTCAACCGATATGTCTGTGTAGAAAAAGTTCATTGCTCATGCCCTCATGACTACCATCAAAATGAGGACGAAGATGATTTTGTGGATAGTGAAACTGAAGCAAGTAGTGCAGCAGCGTAGCTACACCAACCACTCACAAAGGCGAAAACCCATTGTGAGTGGTGTTTTCGTTGTGGTGTCAACGCTGTAATGCTATTTACATAGCCTACATTATTAATGTATTGTTTGAAACAGTTATAAGGTCAACATGATGTTGGTCAAAAGTTTTATATGCAACAGGAGACGTATAGTGAAAATTATTTTGCAGGACGTAGGTGGTGTGCAGATCTTTGGGGAAGACGCGCCGCACTGGAGCCATAAAGGCACGAGATTAATTGGGACTGCACTGGCAGTCTTTGATTCGGCTGTCAAAACTCCAAGCATCAACAACGATGGAACTCGTGATTACTTTGAGCTCCCCTGTCGTCGAGGTCAGGAGGCTTATCAAATTTATCTCGTTGAGACAAGTCAGGCCATCGTGTTCAAAGATGGTAGAGTACCTTTGCATGCATCGTAATGGACTACCGAGAGTACTAACCTACACCCCGGTACCTGCTCATAAGGCTGCCGCCGAAGCTCTGTAAAAAACTTCGCGCAGACACACGACCCGCCGAAACACCCGTCATATTGACCTTGTTTTGACGGGTTGTTTCTTTATTTGTAATTACTTCAAACCTTGACCGTTTGTAACAAAATCCCTCTAGATTTTCTCGCAAACTCCATTTCGGCACATTAAAAAAACCAGTACGTGTACTGGTGTTTTTAATGTATATGTTTCTGTAGTCTATGCTGCCTCCTGCGAATCTTGATCTGAAGTGCCTTTAGTTTGGTCTCTTAGTCGCGCAGCAACATATGGTGGAACCAACGTACCCTCTGAGTCAACATCATGAGCAACAACTTCTTCCACATCTTCACCAGTACGAATCAACTCCTTGATCCGTGTCTCGTTTTGATCAGCCATCTGACTTTGAGCAATTAAAGCTTCTGCTTCTGCAATATCCAACGAAAATGGTTCTTTTTCAGGAATAGCAGACTGCGCAACATTAGAATCACGTTCATCGTGATGCAAAGTCAGGTCAACATCATCTGTACACTTTGGTTTTTCAAAACTTTCGTTCATATATATATTTATTTTGCTTCCCTGCTTCCCAACCTTTAAATACAGCCATACAATACAAACCTATGAAAAAGGAAAACAAACGAGAACATCTCTTAAAAGAGGAACGATTCTGTATAGAAAAGATGAAGAAAGCAGGTTTCAGTAGTGAAGACATAGCAAAGACTATCGGCAGAGGCAAAAGCACCGTAGATGAGGAGCTTCGTAAGGAGGGTGGCATTGCTGCATATGACTATAAAACAGCACATCACCGAGCCTATCTCAAGCAATACAGAAAGAAACGTACCTGTATGAAGGTAGCCATGGATATTGGTATCAGACAAAGAGTTGAACACTATCTGTTCACCTATGGTTGGTCTCCAGAAACCATCAGTGCAGTCTTGTGGCTCGAACACAGACTCAAAGCTTCAAGCAAAGCCATATACAAATACATTAAGAAACGGTGTTTGGAGTACCTCTTGGTTCGATATCACAAGCGAAAAGGAAAGAAACGTATCAACAGTGGGTTATCTGATCGTATATTCATTACGGACCCGAAGTGTGTACGAGAAGGCTACGGACATTGGGAAGGTGACTTCATTGTCTCACCCACCAATACCAGCGTGTTGTTGGTACTGGTTGAACGTATCACCAGGGAGACCAGGATTGAGTACCTCCCAAACAGAAACAACGATCTGGTAAACCAGACCGTTGTTTCAATGTTATCCGATAGAACCGTTCAAAGTATCACTCTAGATAACGACGTTGCCTTTATCAAACACAGAACCCTGTCTTTGTTATTAGCAGCTCCAGTGTACTTCACCAGACCATACCGGTCTACCGACAAAGCATTGGTGGAGAATACTAATCGATGGATTAGACAGTACGTACCCAAACGGAGTGACTTGTCTCAAGTATCAACTATTCAAATTAAAAAAGCGCTCCATTGGTTAAATGAGCGACCGAGGGAATGCTTGGGATGGATGCGTGCGAGCTTGTGTGCGAGGCAGCAGGAGGAGTTGTTATTATTTAGTTAGTAGTTGGCTGTATTTGGGGGTGGGGATACAAAACCGGTATTTCTATTATTATACAACACTATTTTGTATAAAGCAAAATTATTTGTGGGTAAAATTACAATATGGTTCTGGTTATAGAGCGGAGTTTCTCTCTCCTAACGTCTCATAAATATCGACGTTTCCTCCCTCACGGTCGGACCAGCTGAAAAGCAAAGAAGTTTGCTTTTCAGCCCTTTATAAACACTTCAAATTCGTCGGGTAACTCACCTTCTCCTGCTTCTGCTTCTATGAGATTTAATTCAACTCTTCGATTTTGGAATAGTGCAGAGAATGTGGCTTCTTCGCTTGCTTGGGCTTCTATCTTAAACCGGGCTGGCGTAATAACTTGCATACATTCCTGCGCATTATTGATGACGGAAAAATCTAAGGTGATTTGTTCTGGGAAGGATTCAGCGACACGTGCTTCACTCTGGAGTAAATCACATGGGGTCGGCATCGCAATTTCACCAACAACGGTGTGTACACCATCAATAAAAAAATGAGTTCCTTCAATTCGCGTAATGCTGCTATATCGATCTTCATCTGGTTCTTCTATAGCTGTGACTGGAACAATCTGTTGTTGCTCCTGCTTCTTTAGATATGCAAACGCAAACATTCCAGCAATAATGAGCGAAAATAATATGCCGGTCATAATAACCGCATGCCGCTGGAGACCATTATGCACAGGGCGCTGCACATCAGTATTTTGAGTATGAGATTCAGAGTTTTCCATACACTCATTTTAGTACACCAATACCATTAGTCAACGACTTGATCAGCACCTACGTAAATAGTTATGTTTGGTATAGGATCGGTACTACTCGCCGCACGCCCTGAAACAATTGCTCCACTGAGTTTCTTACTTAACTGTAAGGCAGTTTCTTGCAACGCTGGATCAAATACAATAACTGAACGTTTATCAAGCCTTCCCTCTCCTGAATCTAATGACGAAATACCATATCCGTCATTTGCGAGTGACGCCGCAACAGATGCAGCTGTACCAGGTTCTCCACTGGTGTTAATCATGTTGAGAGTGAAATCTTGATCAGCAATATCATCCAAAGCTGCTAGATTTTGAGAAGCGGCCAATTCAGCATAGGTAATTTCTTCTGAAGAAAGATTTAGATTCAAATCAGGATTGGCAATGGTTACGTCGTACTCTTTTTCTTCAATGGTTACGTCTGCAATAAAGTAATACGCACTGATGAGTCCAGCAATAATAACGACAACTCCTGCAAAAAATAATTTATAAGAGACGACGAAGGTATACAGTGTTTGTATCACACCAAAAAATGCTTTAGCTTCAAACAAACGAGTGCGCAAGTCTAAATATCCATACCTGACTGGAGCGCTAATACTCTTATATGAAGCAATGCGAACATCTCCTTCAGCATCTTCAATTGCATGTGAACTATTTTTCCTTTCTCGATACGACGCGGGTTCTACACCAGCCATTTGTAGCATCCTTCGTACATACAATTTAATACACCACGAAACAAGTAATACCAGTGTGATAAATGAGCCTAGTGTAATCAAAAGCGATTTTAATGGCACCACCCAAAAATGAGTAGAGGCTGTTATAAACTTCTGGTCACCAAAACCATATGCGAGGGTTGCTATTGCTTTGTATCTACCAATATCAGAAATAGACTGCTCTCCTTTCCATGTGAATTCAAACTTTCGAATACTCTCTGGTAATACGTTACCGAAATGTGTCCTATTGTTGATTGGAATAAGCCCTCGTTCTTTGCCCCACATATTGTAAATAGTAATATCTCCACGAGGTTGCAGGTGCACATTACCCTTATTTTCAAATCGTAGTTCAAGTACAGTCTCTGGTGTTTGATGGAAGATATCGGCAGTGGTGAATGTTCGTATAGATCCACTTTCGTTAACGTCCCCTGCAATACGAACAAAAAGGAGTGACGTCACAATTTGAGCGGTTCGAAGCTGCAACACCTCGCCCTCTACTTTCGGCGGCTGCGTGCTTATTAAAATAGCAGCAAAATAGCCTCCCGGAGAAGCGTCTTCTGGCACTTCAACTACAAATGGAATTGAAATACTTTTTTCCTGCTCGATAATATTTGGTCCTGATGCAATTACAACCCATTCTGCGAGTGTTGCTCCTCCTGTCATCTCTTCAAAAACTGGCATTAGTTTCCCGTGTCCTGTTTCTCCTTGCGGTGCAAAATTCACCACATTTGCGTACACCGTAAGGTCATACGGATTGCTGTTGATTACCTTAATAGAACTTTTCCAGAGCTGTCCTGGATTTGCTGACATTTCAAATAACGTGGGCGACACACTTAACGACTGACTTTCTTGTGCCTGTGCGTACTGAAATGTACTAAGAAAAACTACAAAGAAAACCGTTAGTGCCCAGACGATACGTGATATTTTATTGTTTGAGATTAATATCATGATCTTGATCTTCTGACGTATCTTCTTTTATATGTAGTGGGAGCTCGTCATGATCGTCTTCATACTCGTATGCATTATTTCTCCGGTGCCAGCTCAGTGTCAGGACGACAGCAATCACGAGCACAACAACGAAAAGGATGACTATTTTTTGCCAAGGTAAGACATAAAAGAAAGCTGTGTCATACACAGACGCGAGCTGTGTACTTCCATAATCTACTGACAAAAATGCTTTGTACTTACCCATCAAATCTTCTGTGGGAGCAGGAATAACATACGTGGTCTCCTGGCCTGGTGCGAGTGTTTCACTATTTGGATTTACCAGCACTGCAGCTACCTCTTCTCCTCGTCCATTAGAAATAATAATTTCTCCACTTGGAACAACCGCTGCAGAACCAGGATTGCTTAGTGTGTATGTGATTGCGCTATTTTCTGGACTCGTGACAAAACGATCAACAATGAATTTGTTCAATTTCAAAAACTCAGTCTTCTTCTGGTCTACAGACAGTGTCACAATCACTCCAGGAGCTTGACCACTTGCAACTTGCTTTTGAGCCTCAGGACTATTTCTGCCAGTTCCAAAACCAATAAATACATGATAGACCCCTGCTTCAGCCCTTGGATGAATCTTTACATATACAGGTATTTCAACAGTTTTCCCTGGACCTACCGTCAGTCGACCTCGTGAAATTGAAAGCCAACTTGTGACGGTTTGGGTATTGTCAGACATTGACGGTGGTGTGAAAGCAGAAATATCACCACCTTCATCGACCGCAACCGCATTAACTGATGGATACAGATGCACTTGATGAGAGCGTTCATTTGTAATCGAGATTGTTTCAGTAAAAATATCACGCTGCTTGACTTCTTTGTCGATAATACGAGGCGTCACTTTATACCCCTGTGCAGAGGCAGAATGTGGCAGAAATACCAATATGATGGTAAGTGCAAAAACTGGTAGGTAGTGTTTCATAAGTATGTATTCTAAAATACGGGAATGGCCATATATACAATTTCCGTCTCATAATCACCTGCTGGTTGCATCCCAGTAACCTGAACTCCATATACAATATCAGATGATTCATTGGCTGGCACGGAACTATACATAATTTCCTGTGGTGTGGTATCAAACGCTGCATAGCTATCGTCTGCTGCAAACCGAGTAGAGCCATTGAGTGTATCGTCCCCCGCATGGTATCCAAAACAACCCGTTGCGGAAGATAGACAACCCGAATACCATCCAACCGGTGAGGCGTTTGTTCCAGTTACTGCGGGGATCGTCTCAGCATACGTATTTAACAATGTCTGCCTAGTAAACAGTAACACCTGATATCCTTGCGTGGCGTTCGTGTCAACCGTAATTGTTTGAGCAGCTTTGTAACTTGTATCAAGTGGCACTGATCCAAACGGTACACCAGTGGGCGTTGTAGTGACGTCTGTAGTTGTGCCTTCTGTAAGCGTTCCTGACGAAAGACCTTCCACAGTGAACGTGAGTGCCGCACCCTCTGTAACCACACTAGGATACGTTGAGCTTGCCGGTACACTTGTAGCATTGGTGACATCATATAATCTGAAATAATACACAGCGTTTGCACGAGCTCCAGCATGCTCAAGGGTAAACTCATATTCTGATATCGCGTATCCAGGATGGTCAAATGTGGCAGTAGTAGAACTGGTCCCTTCGTTATGTGTTCCGCACCCATCTCCGCTACCTCCCGTGCACGAACCAGCGTCAGATAATACCGATTCATCAATCTGCGCATTATCGATGCCAGCGGCATCCGCATAACACCAGAGATATGAAGTTGAAGAAGCATTTGTTGCACACGTACTGGAGGACACAACATCAAACACAGACTCAGAAAAATCACTAAATTCTGAAAATTGAAGTTTGATTTTAATGTTAGTTCCAATTACTCCTTTTGATTCCTGGATTGTTGTGCGTAGCTTAAAAATATTATCATTTGCGATATCAATTGGTGCGGTGTTTGTAGCTGCCAAAGCTGAAACTGGGGTTATATTAGTTTCGTCATCAAAGAATCGCCACAGATTGAGTGTTGGCGTATACCCAGCAGTTCGTAACGTTGGATAATTATTATAACCGTCAAGCAGAGCCCCGTCACTTTCAACCATCCGAAAACAGTAATTTGAAAGATTTATCGCTCCATTTCGTTCCACGTGCCAATCATATTCAACATCTTCTCCAACATCTATTGAATAAGGATTGATCTCTGAGTTATTTTGCTCTTCGTATGTACCTGCCACATCAGAAACAGATATGTTTAAGGTTCCTTCTGCAGGAATACCGGTAGCAACCTCCGTACCATCTGCTACCGTACCGTCGTACCCGCGCCAGATAGTTCCGCTACCAGGCGCTCCTATGTCAGTCCAAGCTGAAATAGCGCTACAAGTCGTAGCCCGCAAACCATATTGTAGTTTAAATGCGGTTGTGCTTTCCGGAAGCGTTGCATTGTTAACCCGCAATGTCATGCGTAAACGAAATTGCTGACCTTCACCTAGAGGATCGTCAGTTTCAGTGATTGAGGTATTTTCACCCAAGTCTGAGGCTCCGACAGGCCAAGGATCGGTCGGATCAATTACGTCATTATCTACGTAAAATCTATAGTAATTTTGACGTATAGACGTTTCTGCTGTCGGCCACTCAACTACCTCTACTCTATATTCCATGTCACTAGCCGTATCACTTCGAAAAACTTCATAGGCAGTTGAGGACACTATTGCAAAACCGGTATGTAACCGTGGATACGTAGTACCTGTGTCGTCTGCTGTATTATTTCCAAAAATACTTGCGTTAAAAGTTTTTACTGTACCTCCAATTGGAACATTGTAAGTAGCTGGCTCAGGATCAGCATCAATAAATTCACCAGAAGATTGATAGGTTGTCATTTCGCCAACACCTGTTTGAGTGTTTTCTATAACCCACGCAACAGACACATGACCAGACGGTGTGTCAGCCGTATCTCGTAGTTCAAAAGTAACGGCCCCAACACTAGATATAAACACCAAATGACCTCCTTCATCAATATTAAGCAACCCTTCACCAACTCGTTTTTGTGTGTGAGTAAACGCTCTGGATATTGACCCAATTGCACTCATAGATTCAGCTTCTGCCACACCAGAACTTGTATAGGTATGCTCTATTCTTTGTGTGCTCCAGTTTAAACCAGTGAACTCAACAACAGCATATCCCAGATCAGCACTTGAATCAGCGTCATCACGCTCAAATGTAGGCTGATTAGCAACGTCATCCCACTCTGCTGTAAAAAGACCATCGTTATAATTTGTTGTACTTTGATCTTGATTTTGCTGTCCAGTAATAAAGACCACTACGTCAGAGTTGTCAGACACATCAGTAATAACAGCTCCTGAATCAGTAAATTCTGTTGAGGTAAGTGAAACTTCACCAACTCCTCTTACTATCATTTCATTATCAGTTCCAGGTAACCCAATAAACTCAACGATTTCCCAGCTCACTCGTGTATTTGAAATTGCGGTAGAAGGGCGTGAAATAATGAAAGATGACGTGATGTCACTTTGGTCAGAAATATAGGCGGTTACATCGTCTGCTTCTTGCCCGTTAGTACCCGCACTGTTTCCTGCACCAGTTAAGTGAGTATTTGTGATACGGACAAAAGCGCTTGATGTGGCAGAAGGTGCTATATAGTCGACCCCAGCAGTAAGAGTTACACTAGTCCCTGAAACCGTCTCTGTTCCTCTCTGAATAAAAAAATCTTTTCTTTCTCTCGTAGTAAGCTCTGCATAATTGTCGTATACAGGTAATGGGTCTCCTGAAGAAGTAGCCCTAAAGCAGTAATCTGTAGCGTAACCTGCTTCAATATTTGTTTCGATTGAATATTCTAACTCAGTATATTGATTACTTAACAGCGTAATAGGTCCAGATGTGGCGGTTAACTCTCTTAATGCGCCAGTTCCTACTAATGTTATATTTTCCTCTGTCATTGCTCCATTTGCTGTGTTGTCGATATCTGTAGTATTACCATCTGATATATGTGAGCTTAGCGACATGTCAAAAGCACCGCCAGTTTCTCCAACGTTTATCCATGAACTTACAAGTTCACAGCTAGCTGCTTTAGCTCCGTATTCAAGAACATATGCTGTTGATGTGGATGTCATACCACCTTTATTGGAAACCTGTAGACGCAAACGATTACTTGACTCAAGTGCGACATCTGCAACAGCTGTATCTTCAGATCCACCTGTTGCAGATGTTGCACCGGTATCAGTTTCATCTCCATCATCATTTCTCCAGTGATAATGTGTTTGTGCGAGTTGTTCTGGGTCATTAGAAAAATCACTGGTAGCGGCTGATACAGTCCCGTCACTAAATGCTCTACCGACATACGTTGAACCAGCCCCTACAGATATAGCACCAGTAGAGATTACAGTTCCAACAAAACGAGTTCCTGCTCCTTGAGAAGGGGCACCATTTATTGCCCAAATAATGTTTTTAGCTAGCGGACCATTCGCTCCGTCCACTTCACCCGCTTCATTCTGAAGAACCATCTTAGCCTGAGCCGCTTGAGTCTTTGCTCCATTTATCTGAAAGATCCAGATATCAGTAGAACTACCTCGTAATATTAGGCCGGTAGCCATTGAAGTTGCACCAGTATAATTATATATACCACGACCCTTGACACCAGCAGCGGTGATATTGATAGCTGCCGCAGTTTCATCATATGGATGAGTGGCTTGATTTATAGCGTCTAAATAGGCCGCACCGGAGTCAACATTGGCAGCACTTAATTTAGCATTATCAGCCGCGACAGTGCCGGGTGTGGTAATACAGCCAACAGGCGTCGCGGGTGCTGTAATAGTATGCATTCTTCCCGCTGTCATATTTGCACAAGTTACAAGAGTGAGCCCTGCTGCACCAGTTGGACTCACACCAATATTTCCTCCGAATGTAGTTAGGTTATCACCGGTAATCGCCGTCTTACCAATTGCAATAAAATCAGCCGCTGATCCAATATCAACTGGTGCTGGGTTGTCCCATGGACCATAGGCAGACACATTTTGTGGAAAAAGGGAAAAAGCAAAAAAGAAAATTGTGAGTGTCGCCATTAGTGAGAAAATTTGTATGGAGGTATAGTAAAATGCGCGAGTGCGTTTTAACTCAGCTCTCTCCGGGTTTTGGTTAAAATTTCTTTGATGCATAATCTTGTAGGTATTATATTATATATGATAGCGCTATTCTCCACCAAGAATATGTAGTGTACCTCCATCGAGACTAAATCTCATTTGATAGTTCGGACGACTACCAAGGTTTCCGTTTGTAATAATCAGACGTTTGAGGTAACGAATGGATAATCACCGTCAGCACTCCCTAATGTCACATGAGCAGAACCGTTGAAAAAACCAAATGAACCTGTATCAACTTCATCGTTTACATTCCCAATGATATCTGAAGTGAAGTATTTGTATCAATTCTTGGTATTACTAAATAGCCCCTGTGTCAGCTTTAATCAGCGTACTGAATACTAAAAATAATATTGGAATAAGAAGCCCAAGTATAAATGATAAAATCAGTTTTTTCTGTTTTAAAAACACGAGATTGTTGCTGTTGGGTACTAGAATCATGCTTCAGATGCTGATGATGTTGTTCCCACAGTATTCACAGCATCATCTGTTGTTGGGGGGGTATACGGCTCAACTATAATATCAAAATCTGTAAGCGGCAGCACCTCCTCTGACGTGGTCGCAAGATCCAGATCAGGAATAACTTCTGGTGTAGTCGTAGCATGTTCTGTAGTTTCAACTGGAAGATGCGCTACTGATGACGTTGCAATTGTTGCGGGAGTGGTTGTTGCCTTAGTATGTATGTCTGCGTCATCAAATTCTTCTACCCCGTCATCTCGTGTCGTTGTCTTCATACCAACAAGCGCCCGGACTTCACCGGTTGCGTCTGGAGGTGGAATCTCTCTTGGTGTTGGTGCTGAAGTTGATCCAATTGGTTTTATTTCGCCAGTTTTTGGATCATATTCTTTTGTGATCGTGTCACCATTTTCAAATTTCGTATCGTACACGAGCACAAAGCGTGGATTCTCAACATGTCCTCCGTCAGGATCTGCAATGGTTGAAGATATGTCATTCTCAATATCATATACGGAGAGTAACTTTTCACCAGCGGCGCCAGTAGTGTGCCACATCGCATAGCCATCACGAATGGTTGGAGCGACATCATGACTCGAATTATCAGTAATAATCCTTATTTTTCCATCTTTCAGAAGCGCAACCTCCCAGTTATCGACAACCCATCGTTGCCATACCACCACACCATCAACCTGTGTTGGCTCCATATTATTCTCATGTGAGACGGTAAGTTGTTGTTCAGTACCAGAGGCTATGTCAAACCGCATAACTTGATATCGACCCTCAATGAGTCGGTGAAATACAATTTGATTTGCTTGTTTGTCGTATGAAGGTGCGCCATCTTCAAATTCGTTGTCAGTAATTTTTACGACGTTGCCATTTTCTTTTAAGAAAATTTCACGATCACCGTCGATATCCTTTTCAGCGTACACTCCGTCTTGGTATTCAACCTTAGTATCCGTTTTCTTACTACAGTAGAAAGCCCCATCACCAACGTCCACGCATTCTGATTCTGCAAATTGATGACGATTATCATCATTGGTAAATGTTACAGAAAGCACATTTTTTTCTTGTTGAGCATCTATTGACGTACTCGCTACTTCCCCACCTGGAACAGTAGGTACAGTTTCCTCAGATGCTTCCTCTGCAACAACGATTTTTTCCTCAGTACTGCTTGTAGCATTTACTTCAAGAATTTTTTCATCCAAAACTATATCTTCACTTGATGTTGCGAGGTCTGTCGAAGTCGCTGTTGCAGTCTCTGTTGAGGACGCAAAAACGTCATCCACAACAGGCGGCACATCGTCAGAACCAGTAGAGGACCCCCCAGAAGATCTTGTAGTAGTTTCTGTCGTTGAGGCCACTGCAGTCAAAGTGGCCACAGAATTAGTGGTAGTTGCAAGTTCGGATTCTGTTCCTGTATTTGTAACCGAACTACTCGCAGTAACTTCTGTCTCTTCAACTTCCAAAACAGTTTCAATTTCAGCGGTGTCTCCATCAAAGTCATCAGCTACAACAATATCCGTGTCTGAGTCAACAGTCTCACTTTCATCTGTAATTGACTCAGTACCGTCTTGTATATCTATAACTACTTCACCCTCTGCAACTTCTTCAATAACCTCGTCCTCGTCAGCAGTTTGCACTTCTTCTTCAGGCTTATCCACAGCAACCTCAACTACTCGTTCTAACTCTTCAACAACCTCAACTACTGGTTCTGGTTCTTGCATAACCTCCACCTCTGACACTGACTCGGGAGCAGGCTCACTGATGCCTGTATTTGCAAATGCTGGCGCGACCGGTTGCACAAGAAATGCCACGAATAATAAAGCGATTGAGGTTTTTACATACACACTAGAAAAGACAAAACTATACAGAAAAATGCTGTATTGTCTTTTTTTGTTTGTCTGCAAAAGTTTCATATCAAGTTTTCTCCTCAGCAGAATCAGCACTAATCAATTTATTACCTATAGAATCATCAAATGAGACGTAAAAGATATACTGCATAACCAAGATGGCTAACACAAGTAGGGCTATGACAAGATATAGAACATATGAAAATACACGCCCGCCGAGCGCTTCCACTTTTTGAAATTCATCAGACTGCTCTACGATACGACTTTTATCTGCAAGATACGCCTGAATCTCATCTTCAGTAGTGACCCAAGCAACATTGTTATACACTTGTTCACCTTTGATTTTCCCACCACGAATCAGCTGCCCAATATAATCGGGAGCGTAATTTGAAATTTCCGCGGCTTCACGGAGGGTTATGTACCCATTTTCCTGTGCTCTACGTTGTTCGAGCATATGGTCAAAATATTAAGTTTTTAAGCCATATCTCGAGTACCGAACTCACTCTTCTGAGATAATCTCGTTACCCGAGACCTCCCATCACCCATATATTTTACCTTTTTTTATATGAAATTTAGGTAGTTATGCACAATTAAACAAATGAAAGATCTATCTCTTATAACATCCCCAACTAAACCACCCCGTATAGTATAAACACGCTATACTATAGGTAATGCAACAACACAAAGAGCTTAAAGCACACGACAATGAGAAGGTGCTGTGTGCGCTGTTAAAAACAACACACGAGGGAGTCTTCAAAACACGCCTCAAGGCTATTATCATGCGTAAACGTGGATCATCACCTCAAGACATTGCGGAACGCCTCTTGGTCAATGATCGTTCAGTACGTGACTGGATCACGTTATACAATCAAGGAGGTACACCCAAACTCACACCAAAATCCCCGGGGAGATCGGAGGGTAATCCCAAGTGGAGTACTGACATTTTCATACAACTAACAAACGAAATAGATACAGGAGGATGCTGGTCTATTCCCCGTATGCAGGAATGGATTAAGGATATACACAAAAAAGACATCCCCGAACAGACGGTCTGGTATCGCATGCACAAACTGAACTATTCATACAAATCTGCACGTCCGCATCCAGTGCAAGGGGACAAGGAGCGTCAGGAGACGTTCAAAAAAAGGGCCTTACTTCGTTCTTGGAGTCGCATCTAGATTACGAATTATATTTCACTGACGAGATGCGGTATGATCTTATCTCAAACACCCGAGGTAGCTGGTCAAAAGTGGGCATTCGTACCATCCAAGACACCCAACAATCATTTGATAATAGGTACTTATTCTCAGTAGTATCACCTATTACCGGAGAGAGCTTCCATCTCTCTGGTATTATGGATTTGATAGTGCTGCTGCATATGTATTCCTTACGGAACTAAAGAAACAACACCAGGATGAGTCCGTGATCATTGTTTGGGATAATGCACTATGCCATAGACAACAATTGTATTTGCTTGTTGTCCTACTTCAAAGGTAAATGGGGGGGGTGAGGCTTCGAGCGCCGCGGGTAACAAAGAAGTTTGCTAAAAAACATTGAAATAGCGAGTAAGCATCAGAACGATACTGTGCACGGAATTTGTGAGTTCCAGTTCTAGGAATCTGCCCTAAGGCAAGGGGCAGATTCCGAACAAAATTCACAATATGCCCTCTGAGCACTTGTTCATTTTACTTGAAGAAGGAATCTGCCAGTATGATAGCGAAATCTATAAATGACATCTTTCCATCCCCGTTAAAGTCATATTTCGTTGAATTAGTGCTCCAAGCTGACATAAAGGCTCTAATATCACCTATATCAACATCACCATCGCCATCAATGTCCGTATAGATACCTACGCGAAGTGCCCCTTCAAGAGTTCCCGTTGTAACAGCACTCTCGGCAGCTTCTTCTCCCACATACACAGTCAATGACTCATATCCTGTATCTTGAATTGAAACTGTCGATCCTTGCCCATCTCCGGCGAGCAGACGTATATCATCTACAGAGAATTTTGCTGTACCACCTGAAATCGCTCGCGCATTGATGGTCGCAATCAAGTGTTCCCCGAGAAATCCTTTTCGGAAGGTACCTCCCTGTAAAAAAACTGTGCCGTTTTCAGTGTATGGATCTCTCGTCCAAATGGTAACGACAGATTCTCCTGTATCGATACCATCAATTTCAATCTGGTCCTCCGGAAATGAAACAGCCAGATCAACCGCATTAACTGGTACATGAGAGCTGACGAATACATCAATTGAAAAAAACTCACCGGAATCAACCAAACTGTTGTTTGTTGCTATGCGTATATACGAAGATCCGTCCGATGTTAATACTGCCGCCGCACCCACAAATGCCAGCGCCGAAAACACCAAAGGAAACGCAAAACGGACCGTGCGACTCTTGTTGGGTCTGCAACTTTGGCACACACTATACAAAAGACGCTTTAAGTACATCATATATCAAGCAGTGAGCCTCGAAGTGTATCAATTTTATGATTAGTAACAATTGCCTCTTCATTTATATTTTTTGCATCTGCTAGCAGCTGAGCAATGGTATCTGAACCAACTTTTTCTCCATTTTGTAATGCAACAATGATGTTATTCTGCACAACTACTTGTGCCTTAAATATATCACTTCTTTTTTCCTCAAAATTCACTAACTGAGCCCATTTTTCTATATCGTACTCACGTAGTGTCTCAATCGCATCGACAATCTCTAGTAACCCAACAAGGTTTCTATACACTTCAAACTCTCGCCTCATACGCGAAACCATCACAGCTTTCCGTTCTGCAGAAAAGTGTGCACATGCATCGAACAAGTCACTAGTCTCTTCAAGTTCAGTAGGAGTAAGTGTGCCGAGATTATTTAAGAGCGTATCAAATCGAGCACGTTTCTTGAGACTACAATCTATAATAATCGATTCAACAACCGAGTCAACGCCATTGCTATCAGTAATCTCTGCGATTGTGGTTAGTGTTTTTTCTTGCTCTGCGATGTTCAGTGCTATATTTGCGACAATTTCCTGTTGTTGTTCTTTTACAAAATATGACGTTGCTAGAAAAATAACTAAACCCATGACCAGTATTATCGATAATGTTTTTGATTTCTGAGTATTTTGCATATTATTCAATTATATTATCAACATCATCAATTTCTTTTGCTACCCGTTTACGTGACTCTTCCATTGCATTTTTCATACTCACAATGAGTGTATCTTCCGCCTTCGTCAACTTCTTTGTTTTACGTGATTCCTCTAGAGCTTCTTTCTGAGATGTTAAGACAGCATGCAGCTGTGTGAATTCTTTTTCTAGAACAGTCTGAGCTTCTTTTGTCTCAGTCACAACCACTCTGCTAATAGTTCGTATTCTTCGGAAGAAAAATACGACTAACAAAACCAGAAGTACTACAAGGCCCAGAAGTGGGATCAGCACAGATAGTACACTCACAATAAGTGAACCTATCATAATATAGCCAGGATCTTGGACTGCGATACGAATTGTGTCAGACGGATCACTCTTTGCACCATGTGTGTCGATCGCAATAGCAGTAAGTTCGTACACTCCATTTACAAGTCGTCCGTCAGGAATAAAGATGAACGTCCCTGCATCGTCACTTCTCACATTGTATTGTGAAGGTCCCGCGTACACACCATCAGCAGTGCTTACCTGATCCACATTTATTGTCACTTCAGAATCTGGGCGAGTAATACCCTTAATGACAGGGATAACCTCAGAATTAATCCGCGTAGGATACTCGGTAAACTGAGGCTTATCGAAAGCGAGTATATTAAATGAAAAAGTGCTTATCAGACTGTTACCTGCCTTATCAAAGGCTTCCATGATCACACTATGATGTCCAGGATCTAGTGCTGGTAATGTAATTGTGCTGCTTCCTGTTTCATCGATAAATTCGTACGGCTCACCACCATCAACTTGGACACTGTAGTGTCCAATGCCTGATGGTGCGTCGGTTACCGTAAGCTCCAAAGTTTGTTCTGGACTAGAAAGGTCCGAATCAGAAGCTAGTGCAATATCAAATACAGTTGGTTTTTGAGTATCAACAGCGAGTCGATAGTGCGTTACTCTTCCCCACCCGTCAGAATTTTTGAATTGAATGTGGAAATATGAAACTCCTTCATCTAGATCAGGAATCGAAATGGAACTAATTGGTGTCTCATATACTTTTGTCGGAATAGATCCTGCATTGCTGTCTAAGAGCGTGCGCACTGCTGTTACTCTTGCTGGTAGACTCCATGAAAGTTCTGCATTTATATTCTTATACCAAGAACCAGGGTTTGTATGTGTTGAAGAAGTGACCTTCGGTGCGGCAGGTGTATTTGCTGGAGCAACATATTCAATCACTTCTGGAATTGCTGGCACATCATTTGCAACTAGTGTAAACGCCGCACTTCCCATACTTGAGAGGACATTAGTGCCTAATCCATCAGCTGCGAGTATTGAACCTGAAGTGAAAGAAACTTTAGTATCTCCTGCTGTAAGGGCTCTAAACGTGACGCTCACTACAGACCCTGCACTTCCGGTATACCCCGAAGGAGAGCCACCACCAAAAGTGATGCTGCCTGCAGCATTGGAGTAGATTGGATCGACAGTCCATAAATTAAAAATAGAACCTTTTGCAAGCGATATCACACTAACCTTACGCGGGTCAAAGGATACTGTGGCCTCGGCGGCATTTATGGGCTTACCCTGCGTATTAATGCGGATATTTGTAGTGAATATTCCTCCGACTGTATACACCCCTGTTTGAGGAGACACTGACAGAGTTGCAGCCTCGGTAAAAGAGAATGAGAGTAGGAATAAACTAAATGCACAAGTAAAGACAAACAATGTTCTGAGAAAACTAAGACTAGGTATTGAATGTGTAATGTCTTTAATCATCGTTATTTTGGCTACTTCTATCTTCGTATGCTAATGCTGCTGCGTCTGATTCCAAATCTTTGTATGAACGAATTTTCCGTCGATACACTATGTATGCCCCAGCAAACACCAGCAAAATGAATCCAAATCCTATGTATAATTTTGTTTGATTCGATAGTCCGCGCATCGATTCCTCAGGAATAAGAATTGCAATATACTCATTACCTGCCTTATCAACTGCCTTTACACGGACAGTACTATTCAAAGATTGGTCAGCAAGTTTATATGGACTTTTTGCCACAATCCATGGTGCATCAACTGCTCCCCAATTAAAGAGTTGTAACTGGTCTAATGGTTCTTCAATTACCTCATAGTGATCAATGCCGGACTGCTTGTCGGTTGTGTTGAATGAAATAAAATAACGACCACCAAAAGCAGAGGAGTCGCCACTCAACGAAATGCTAAATTTACCTGGAGGTGTCTCATCATCTTCAACACGTGCATTCCATTGGTCGACAACTTCCTCTCTTGGTGTATTAAATATTGCTATGCGATTTCCAAGTGTCCGTAACTTAGCAGGTGTACCTGCCCCATCATTAAGGAGTACACTTGTTTCACTTGTAAAATCGATATGTGCCAATGAATCAAATCCTTCGGTAATAACTCCTGATGTCTGAAAAATCAATTCAAGAATAACGTTGGTCAAACGCGGATCACCTTCAATGCGTCCACAGTATCCATTTGGTATACCACCTGCGAATGTAATACGTCTATTCTCTTTATCTATAACAGGAAACTCCACCCAAACTGGGAAAATAGAGTTACCGAGCGCTATATCAACTGGCACGATATGTGGTGGATATTCAATCACACCATCTACAGCGTTAATACATTCTCCTTCATCGGTGTTAATCCTCACTGAGAGTGCAATCGTATCACCTGGGTGTATTTCTGACTCAGCTGGCTCTATGTAGAGTGTTGATGCATTCGCTGAAGACACAAAAAACATGGTGTACGCAACAAGAAAAACAGAGAAGATCTCTTTCATAGCTACAGTATACCTTAACAGGTACTGTATACCTTTTGAATATTTTAAAAACTGTTTAAAACATTACAAAAGGTCATACAAAAGTACTCCACACTTTCAACTAATACCATCCCCAACAAACCCCACCCGCTTCATACAAACACGCTATACTTAATACATGCAACAACATAGAGTATTAGCATCCCATAGTAGCGAAGCCAAGCTCAGCCAATTATTAAAATCAACACCCGAAGGAGTCTTTAAAACACGTCTCAAAGCTATAGCACTACGCAAACGTGGTGTATCGCCGCAAGATATTGCCGTACGTCTTATGGTCAATGACCGTTCCGTCCGAGACTGGATCACTCGATACAACCAAGGTGATACCAAAGGACTGCAGCCAAAACAAACAGGTCGTCCACCAGGCAATCCTAAGTGGGACATTGCTATCTTCACCCAACTAGCTAAAGAAATAGACAAAGGAGGATACTGGTCTATACCACGTATGCAAGACTGGATACGGGAGCAATACCAAAAAGACATACCAGAACAAACTGTCTGGTATCGTATGGATAAACTAGACTATTCCTATAAATCGGCTCGACCACATCCCATACAAGGGAACAAAGAGCGTCAGGATACGTTTAAAAAGGGGGCCTTGTTGCGTTCCTGGAGCCGGTAGCTGCGTATGAACTCTATTTTACTGATGAAATGCGGTATGGTTTGATATCTAATACACGAAAAAGTTGGTCAAAAGTGGGAATACGTAGCATACAAGATACCCAGCAATCATTTGATAACAGGTACTTGTTTTCAGCGGTGTCACCCCTGTCAGGTGAAAGTTTTCACCTTTCTGGTATAGATGGGTTTGATAGTGTTGCAGCACATGTCTTTCTCACTGAACTAAAGAAACAACACCTCTGCCAGACAGTGATTGTGGTATGGGACAATGCACCGTGTCATCGTCCGAAAGTTCACCGAGAGATACCAGGACTGATTGTCTTATCCCTCCCTCCGTACTCTCCGGAGTTGAATCCTGCAGAACGATTCTTTGGTGAGGTACGGAAAGCTACCGCCAACCAAGTATTTGATACTATTGAGGAACAGGAGTTGCTGATTGAAAAGAGAGTGTGTGAACTGGCTGATGATGTGCCGGGCATGAAACGATTGTTGGGATATGATTGGATACTGGAGCAAGCGGGGGTGGTTAGTTAGGGATGGTATTACAAACGCTACGCAGGTTGTAAATGCAGCTGTCTGACTGCGCTCACTTGGAAATAGAATTACTTCGTTCGCTCAATTTTGAGTCATCATTTCTTTATAATGCCAGCCTTCCTTACAGGAACTGTACACCTTCTCGCTTTGCGGAGTATAGAAAGAATCTAGGTGCTATTAACTCTTAATAAGCAACTCACAAATAACCCGATACCTTCTATCTTTCCGTAAGCCATGATGAGCAGCGATTTTCTTTTTCAAGGAAGCAAAATATCCATCAATAGTATTGGTGGTGTTCGGAATATTGAGTTCAAGATACTTTTGGCAGGTAAATAGATACGGAAGGTTCCGCTTAAGACTCATGTACGCACTATGCACACTCTTGTGCGTATAGTACCAATGCTTGGTACCGGTGACATAGGTCTTCTCAGTATAAAAGCTATGATACTTTTTCTCCCAAGCAAAGAGTTCCTTGGTGAAGGTTTTTTCATTTGTTCTGGTCAGTGTGAGTGCAAGAGAACGAAGTTCTTTCCCAGCTTCGCTCTGAGGTCTTCTGGTGAGATACTTGGTCACTATCTGCAATTGATGAAAGTGACACATTTGTACAGGTATATCCTTAAACACCGTAGCCAGGCCACGTCGTCCGTCTATCACTGCGGCAGTGAACGTCCATCCACGTTCTTCAAGTATCTTTCTTCCATATTGGTAGTGAACCATCTTCTCACTGGAGACTTCGTTCCACCAGAGGTTACGTCGCAGTGTCCACGATCGAAAGACTGTCACACCATACTGTCTTCCCCAGAAGGTCGTGTCAGGGACTATGACGGTTCTTTGGGGTATGAGGTCTGTGGGTGTCTCTACCTCATGTTGGTCAAGATACTTTCTAATGGTGACATGACTCTTTTGGTACTTCTCTCCTAACTCAACGAGTGTTTGTTTTCCTCTGGTGTATTCTTCCCAGAGTTGTTTTGATACTTGCTTGGTTCGTTTTTTATATTGAAATTTATAGCCACAGGATTTGCATTGGTATCGTTGTCCACCACTCTGTTTTCAGTCTTTTTTAGTGTACAGAGAGTTACATTCTGGACATTTGGTACGTTTTTTTAAAAGTCATTTTAGATAATGTGTTATATAGCCATATTACTGAACGTACATTAGCATTTTTAGCACCTATTTTGTTTCTTTAGCCCGAAATTTCAGACAAGGTCTTGCGGTAATTCCCCAAATTGCCTCACCACGTTAGAGTGTTTCGTTTGTATTTAAACTTTTTAATTTAAATACAAACGAAAAACCCGTCTCGTGGTGGGAGATAGGGTTTTTTCGCATACTCTCAAGCTGTGAATATTGTTTTGGTTTGAATCTTAGAACGTTGGTGTGGCGATGTATGTGAGGATTGCTTGGTAATCGTCACCTGCTTCTTGCAAGCCAGTGATTTGTACCTTATATCCTACACGAGTTTCTCCTACGCCTGTTCCTGTACCATTTGCTGGACCGTCATTACTCATGACGATACGTGGTGTTGTACTACTGACAGAAACCCACTCGTCAGACCCGAACTGACTAGCACGTGTTGTAGTTGCATCGTCTGAGGTAAGACCCCAATGACCATACGTGTTCTCTTCTCCAACAGTTCCAGTCGGCGCTGCCCATGTAACTGGTGTATTAGTGTCGGTTCCATTACTGAATCCGTCAATATCTGCACCAGTAGATGAAAGCAAGTTATTGTCTGCTTGTACTGTGACCACATACCCTTGACTAGCATTCGT
>JBLHGD010000003.1:0-28784 GCA_047616585.1 Candidatus Azotimanducaceae bacterium | reverse complement strand
TTGTTAACCTTGCAGCCAAACACTAGACACTTATCCTAGTGACATGAATGTATTTGATACTCGATATATGGATTTGGTGGAAACAAAATTAAACGCAATTATCAATAAGGAAGCAACGGTCACTGACGTTGCAGAGGAACTTAACGTAACCAGACAAACCATCTATACCTGGAAAGCACGTTTTGAACGCTTTGGTATTGATGGTCTGATCAAACCACGCAAACAACGAACAGGTGTTCCACACAACAAGACGTCAGATGAGATAACCCAACTGGTTATCAATACAGCACAAGAATACTGGCACGATGGTGTGGAGACACTCTCTGATCACTTAGAACGACTATACAACGTACGTATAGACCAAACAACGGTATACCGTATCCTCAAGCGTGAAGGAATACGGTATGGTGAACACCATCCTCGTACGACCAAGCGTTGGAAGAAACAACTGTATAGTCATCAAGTACCAGGACTGGAGCTTCAAATGGACACGAAGTATCCCTATGGATACAAACAAGGCAAAGTGATCTATACCATCATTGATGATGCAAGTAGATGGGTGTATGCGTGGAGCTATAGTACTGCTAACCAAGAAAATACACTGGATTTCATAGAGAAAGTCAGACACCACGCACCTTTTTTAATACAGAAGATACGAACAGACAATGGGAAGGAGTTTGTTGCTAATAGTGTGCGACAGTGCCTGTTTGATCACGGTATAGAACACCGGACCAATACTCCGTATTGTCCTGAAGAGAATGGAAAGATAGAACGATTTCACCGTACCCTTAATGAGAAGTGTATACGCACGAGTATGCGACCTTCTGACTCTTTGGAGACCATGCAGTACAAGATAGTTCTCTTTCTGCAGTACTATAACTGGATTAAGAAACACCGTGGGTTAGGGATGGAAGGTATGACGCCGGTGCAGAAGCTTACTGACTGTATGAAGAAGGGTGGAAGTGTCAACTTGACGCTGCAATGTTACAAACATTGACAAAAATACAAATGTATATTATTGTATGCACAAGCTTTTGAGACTCGTAGGTGCGTGGAGCACATCTCATAACTCACCTGAACTGAAAACGTTCAAACATTTGAGAATTAAGAGCTATAAAATTTTTACTCCTAGAGTTCTATGATTAAAGATTTTAGAGGTTTTACGATCAAATTTTAACTATTACGGTCCGTAATACACTCCCATTACAATTATTGTGTGGTTTACGCTGCGCGTGCCACACCATTCCGAAATGAAATGTTCATTTCGCTAACACAATACAGATGAATACAACAACAAATCGACCAAGTCGTGGCGGTTCGAGTTCGAGCCGACGCCGACCCTTTAATAGTACGCCATCAAGCTCACGCCCACGTAGCGGTGGGTTTCGCAGTGGCGGAAATCGTCCATCCTCAAACGGAGGAAGGTCCCGCGGAGGTTCTGCTGGAGGAAGCCGTAGTGGTGGAGGAGGTGGAGGCCAACGCCGTGGTGGCGGAGGTCGTAAAATGCCAACATTTGACCCTTCACAGTTTATAAACACAAACCCAGTTGAAACAACTCCTGAGGTCTATACTGCAACACATAAATTCAGCACATTTGGACTGACAGGAAAACTCGTACACAGTATTACTTCAATGGGTCTTGAAATCCCTTCCCCAATCCAAGATCAAATTATTCCTGAAATCCTTAACGGGAGAGACGTGATTGGTCTTGCAGAGACAGGCACTGGAAAAACTGCTGCTTTCTTGATTCCAATTATCGAGAAGACCCTCAAGGATTACAACAGACAAACACTCATTCTTGCTCCAACGCGAGAACTCGCAATACAGATCGAAGCTGAGCTTAAAAAGCTTGCACGGAACTTTAAACTTTTCTCTACCGTATGTGTGGGAGGTACAAGTATCCGTCCACAGATTAACGGACTACGTCGAAAGAATCATTTCGTAATCGGTACCCCAGGACGCGTACTCGATCTTATAAATCGTCGAAGCTTCACACCAGCAAACGTAACGACTGTAGTACTTGATGAAGCTGACCGAATGCTTGACATGGGATTTATCAATGATATACGAGAAATCCTTTCAACAACTCCAAAGGATAGAGAGACACTCTTCTTTTCAGCAACAATGAATGATGCTGCTAAATCAATTGTGAACGATTTCCTGAACGACCCTGTCACGATCTCAGTGAAGAAAAAGGACGTTACAAACAGCATCATACAAGATGTCGTACCCCACGGTCATCATGACAAGTTTGAGACGCTCACAAAGTTACTAGAAGATCCTGCATTCACACGCGTCTTGGTCTTTGGATCAATGAAGCACAGCGTGGAAAAACTCTCGAAAGAACTTTCAGCTCACGGCGTTAAATCTGAGTCGATCCATGGCAACAAAAGTCACGGGCAACGACAAACATCTTTGGCACGCTTCAAAAGCGGAAACGCCCGCGTGTTGGTAGCAACTGACGTTGCAGCACGTGGAATCCACGTAGATAATGTGTCACACGTGATCAATTATGATCTACCAAACACATTCGAAGACTACGTACACCGAATCGGCCGAACTGGTCGAGGTGACAAACATGGAAAGGCACTCACGTTCGTACCAACAAAACGGACATACTAACGCGATCTTAAATACTAAAAGCCCGGAAATAATATTTCCGGGCTTTTAGTATTCCTGCTATGACGCAGATCAAACGACCAACTCGTTACCGTCAGGATCTTCAAAGTGGAATCTTCTACCTCCAGGAAAACTAAAAATATCTTTCACGATAGCACCCCCCAGCTTTTTTAAGCTTATCTTGCGTGTCTTCTAATGCATCGGAATACAAAATGACGAGTACACCTCTCCCTCTTTGTATCATCAAGCGCAAACCCACCAGCAACACACACCCCATCAAAAGCAGTATATTGCGGACCATAATCAGTAAATTCCCAAGCGAAAGCTGCTGTGTAAAATTTCTTAACGCTATGAAAATCATTCGAAAGAAATTCAATATACTGGATTTATACGTAGCTTAAATAATCTCGTTGAGTGTCGTGGTATATGTTTCAATAAATGAAGGGATAATGAACAGAAGCGCGATTGCTGGAATAACAAAACCAATCACTGACGCCCACATCATAATCACAAAATATCGTCTCGTTTTCTCAACCGACGCGTAAATCGCATCGATCTTTGCCCCTTGCTCTTCAAGCATACTTTGTACTTCTAAATCCATATATTTTAGATTTTAAACTGATAATTCAGTATACCCCGACCCTAACATTGGGTCTATTGTTGCTCGTGCAACACTGTGCAAACTTAAAACTGTAAGAGAGACAAGTACTTGAATTCTCTACACGGTCAAAATCCATCTATTAAAACTAAGCCAATGTAAGGGTGAGGTGTACCAAACAGAGTTGGATATCGTATCTGTTTATGCATTTAATATAGTACTCAAATACTCTTCGAGAAAACTCATCTCCCGTTTGCGGATAAAGTGTCCTCCAAACTTTTTCGGCTCATCAGTTTTCATTCTTTCAGACACCTCCTGTGGAGACAGCCACAAGGTTTCTTGACCTTCTTCGATTTCGCCATCTTCAAGAGCGGGCTCTCCAATGGAACCTTTCACTTCCGCCACGTAACAATATGAAATATGTAACAAATTATATTTGTTGCGATATTCAACGGTGCTCCCAATCGATCTTACAATATTACACTCGCATCCAACTTCTTCTAACACTTCACGCTTCAATGCTTCCTCGATAGTTTCACCAGTCTCAACGCCACCTCCCGGGAGTTTATGAAAAGCGTATTTAGAAAGATGTTGGATAGCCATTAATCCTGCGGGATTTAACAAAATAGCCCGTGCACTCTTTCGGAGTTCATATTGACTTCCTAATTGTTCATACTCCCCGAGTCCTAACGACCCCTCACTAATTTCTGCAAGAATTTTCATTTAGATAGTATAGCAAACGTTTACCCGTAATTCATGTTAAACAGAGAGCCGTTTTAACAGTGCTGGGCACCTCTATAACATGCGTCATTTGCTCCAAGTCTTTTGGGCTGCTCAGGGCAATGCCTCTTACGTCAGGTGGTAACGCATACAGCGTTACGTGTGTTGGCTGTTTTGGAATCTCAATACCAAGTACCTTTTCCAGCAAGTCTGAAAAAACATGTACATTTGATACTTCACACATTGCTACTACTGTTTTGTTTTCATCCGTCTTAGCAACACGAAACTCTCCCGTGTACGACACAAACAAAATATCATTCTCTTTAACAAAATTGCAAAATAAATCAAGGATTTTTTGTTCTACATCTCCATGTTCAGCTACTATACTTTTAACAGAGAGAAGTGTCACATGAAATTCTGACTTTCTTTGGAGTATCTGGCCTTCAATAGATAGAGATTGTGGCAATCCATCAACTTCCATTGGCATCCCTACATACCCACCGCTACTAAATTCAAATTTTTGCGAGTTGCAAATATACATTTTTGACATTAGACAAAGTATACCAAAAACCCATATCCAATACAGTATGACTTACGCTACATCAACATTTCTATGTGTCAGTGTTAAATATATTTAAGAATACAATTCACTATGTGTGCCGATAGCAATAAGAATTACTATTGGTTCTTGCTCAGTATCAAACACCACCCTCACGTTTCCAGTAATATTCATACTCCAGAGTCCATTGTACGCACCAGACAATTTATGTACATGAAGCAACGGATTATTCATATCTACCTGAAAAATCTTAATTCTTCTGACAAATTCCTTTTTAATTTTGTCTGACTGTTTTTTAAATTGCTTGTCAAACTTTTTCGTCGTGGTTATTCTCATACATCACGAATTGAGGTGTTTCATGAGATCTTTTGTATTTTTAAACGGACCGGATGTTTTATTTGTCTCATACTCATGTCGGGCCTCACGCACTAACTCTTCAAGATGTTGTGTCATTCTTGGTGCAGAAGAAAGCTCAAGCTCACCAGTACGTGCAAACTGACTGAGCGTTGCATTAACAACAGAACTCAATGACAGACCGAGTGCTTTAGCTCTCTCTTGTGCGTCTTTTTTGATATTAGAATCAATCTTTAAATTCACTTGTGTTTTCATATACCATAAGTATATACACATGGTATAAACTGTCAATCACTTTTTTCTTCAATACCTATTGCTCGAACACTGTCTCTGAAATATTCGTCACAATACTCACAAAGATGTTTACGATGATTAAACGTGGTGAACTGATCTCTGTCTATATGCTGCTTTCCGCATGTATCGTGCACAATCACTTTATGAAGAAGATTGAATGTGTCCTTAAGATCAATTTCAATGCGAGCTCCTGTATCACGATCAAACTTTATGCTATCAATTTGTTTTTTGAGCATGATCTATCCTTCCCGAAAAATAGGATGTGACGGTTTATAGTGCTTTGGATTTTCAGCATACTCAAGATAATGTTCAGGAATTTTTTGAATCGCCTGACTGCTGACGGTAATAAAATCAACCGCACCGAATTCTTTTGCTTTCTGGACCTTGCTTTCTTCAAAAAAATTCGTAAGTACCATAACTGGAATATCCTTCGTTAGATCATCAAGCTTCAATTGCTGTATTGCCTGAAATCCATCTTGTTTAGTGGCAAAAACCTCTTTTGCCACCATGAGATCCATAGAAATAATATCAGATGCGATCTCACTCACGTCATTCGGGAAAAAGCCATCTGCATTATCTCGAATAAATACTTCAAACCACTCTGTTCAAATATCTTTCTAAATAACTGATGACTATTCAGGTCATCGTCAACAATAAGAATTTTTGGTGAAGGCTTGATAATGTCTACATAATACTCCTGTGTAGTAAAACTGCAATATGATTGTGCTTTGTCATCTCCCTCATACATTACACCAGATTTACTCAAGAACTCCATCTTTTTTGCCTGTAAAAATCCACTTTTCGGCTTGGTCAATTGTCGTGAATGCCTTCATGTTCTTTCTCTGGGCAGTCTTTACTGCAATATCCACAAATCCACGCATGATTAGATTTGCTCCATACACACCTGTTCTGGTTGCATAATCCTTATTGTGACGGACAAGGTCAATAAGTAACTTCAGTGAGTGTAAGTCAGCGTCAACTCTCCCAACTACATTGATAATGCAGTACACCCGCTTAGGATCATGTGCTTTAGCGGTACGCATCGCACCACGCAGTGATTCTGCCCATATGAGTAGTTCATCATAGTTATCACTACTAAGATTGCCCTCCATATGGACTCGAATCACCCCTCCTTCATCAATATGGCACCCCAGCTCCATGTCATCTGTCTTGTTGTAATACGACTTCATATCAAAAGTATAGCAAACTTAATAACCAGGATGACAGAAGACTCTCTCTCGTTAAACGAGCAATATAGGTTATCGATATTCTTGTCAAAATATCAGGCAAGGTCTTCGAGCCCTGACGTAACAGTCTTCTTACAGAAGCTATTCAGGTTGTCACTGCTCACGCAGTAGGCAACCTCTTGCAAAGGTCACCCAGACCTTTTCACCCAGACTGTTACTGTCGGGTAGCCCTAAGCAAAAACACTCCCAAAGGAGTGTTTTGTGCTAAAGGCTACCCGACCAGGGCTCGAACCTGGATTGATTGCACCAAAAACAATAGTCCTACCATTAGACGATCGGGTAATATTCGGTGGGGCGATTATAGCATAAACTCAATATTTCTCATCCACTGTTGAAAATGAATTAATATAGTTTGTTTTAGTAATTCAAAATTTATATAAAAATTTGACATTACATTAAATCCATGTTACCCTCGTGTTAGTTACGGATAACGATGAACGAAGACTAAGGAAAGGGTTCCTTGTCAATTCAAACATCAAGGAAGATGTCATTCGGAGAAAAGCTAATGACTATTATCCATCTCGTGCGCCATCCTGAAGCAACGAAACATACCACAGCCATGTTGAAAGCTAAAGGTGCCCCTCTCACCGCAGAAGGCGAAAAGCAGGCAAGACTACTGACTCTCAGGTTTGCCAAAGTCCCCTTAAGAAGGGTGTTCTCTAGTCCCTATCATCGAACTCTCAAACCAGCACAAGATCTTGCGGATGCTGCAGACACTGAGGTCACAATTTTAGATGAGTTGGGTGAGTTTCAGAGACCAAGCAGCTTCGGAGATGAGGAACTGGAACGAAAAGATCCGCGCCGAAAAGCCTGGATGAGAACCCTCACAACTCCTGGAGAACGATTCGAGGATGGAGAATGCTACGACACCTCTCTTCTCATCGCTGATATGCTACTGAGCTCATGGAAAGATCTTGGCGGAGAAAGCATTGCGATGCTTCACGGATGGAAAGGTCTCACCTTCTGGTTACGAGCACTATTTGGGGAGAAAATGGCTCCGTGGATGCTGGAAATATGCCATGCACAAGCAAAAATGGCGTACACAGGGATTACCACCATTCAATTCAAGCCCAACAAAAAAGGGATCTCTAATTGGAATGTCCTGAGCCAAAATGACACCTCTCACCTGAGATGATTTGATACAACTGTGACAAAGGAGGTCGCATAACCTAGGTCCCCCGACCGTTACCGGGGGCCCTCTTTTTGGGAGAACTATTTACATATTTAAAAAATAAACACCCAGAAGCTTTAGCTTCCGGGTGTTTGTGTTCTCGTATCAAATTTCTCTGATGTCTCTCTGAGATCGAAAGTAAATAAATCGCCCAGATACGCGGAGCGGAGTACATTTGCGAGAAAGCGGTATTTTTATACCGTGCTGAGGAAATGTGCTCCGCGACAAAGTAGGTGGGATGATTTATTTACTTTCGTAGGAGGCTTTGATGAAGGCGGTAAATAAGGGGTGCGGATCCAAAGGTCTTGCCTGCAACTCTGGATGAAATTGTACTCCTACAAAGAATGGGTGCACATCTTCAGATAACTCCATAATCTCCATAAGGCGGCCATCGGGTGACTTACCAGAAAAAATAAGACCTCCCTCTTCTAACTCCATCACATATTCTGGATTCACTTCATATCGGTGTCGATGTCGCTCTAAAATTTCTGATGCTTTGTATGCACGCTGCGCAATTGTCCCCTTCTGTAGTAACGCTGCATATTGCCCCAGTCGCATTGTACCTCCCATATTGCTCTCTGCAATTTTCTCTTTCTGCTCTGGCATAACATCAATCAGCAGATGTGCTGATTTTGGATCGATTTCTGCGGTACTTGCATTCTTTTTCTTCAACACATTGCGACCATACTCCAAGACTGCTAGTTGCATACCATAACAAATACCGAAATATGGAATTTTATTTTTCCGAATATACTCGATCACTTTAAGTTTCCCAGCAATACCCGTCTTCCCAAACCCACCGGGGACTAACACTCCATCGAACTTTTTAAGCGTATTGAGATTCGTGCCTTTTTCAAAATCAGCAGAAGAAAGATAGACAATCTCAGGCTTCAGACCTAATTTGTATGCAGAAAATTTAATCGCCTCTAATACCGATATATATACATCAGAGAGTACAAAATCTCCAGAGCTAAAATACTTACCAACTACAGCAATCTTCACTGTATCCTTTGTGTTCTTAGACTTCGTGACAAACTTCTTCCACTCTCCTAAGTCAGTCTTTTTTTTGCAAGATAGATCAAGCATCTCACAAATACGATCTGAGAGATGATCTTTTTCAAAATTGAGCGGTATGTCGTAAATACTTTCAACGTTGGGCGCGGAAATAACATTTTCCGGTTTTACATTACAAAACTTAGAGATTTTTTCTTTTCGCTTGGCATCCACAGGAGCGGTACTGCGCGCAATAATCATGTCAGCAAAAACGCCAGTCTCGTTAAGCATACGAACAGCCGTCTGTGTCGGTTTCGTTTTCATCTCTCCAATGCTTCCAGGGACTGGTAAGTAACTGACCATCACAACCGCGACATCTTCTGGATTTTTACTTTTCATCATGCGGACTGCTTCTAAATACAGAACATTTTGATACTCCCCAACCGTACCGCCAATCTCTACAAGCGTAACGTCTGCTTTTGCCGTTTCAGACGCTTTTTTAATCCTGCTAATCACCTCCTCAGGAATATCCGGAACGGCTTCTACGTTTTTCCCTTTATACCCAAGATTGCGTTCACGTTGAATAACAGACTGATACACGCTACCACTGGTCATGTAATTTACCCCAGGCAGATCAGTATTTAAAAACCGTTCATAGTTCCCCATGTCTTGATCTGTCTCAAGACCATCCTTAAGTACAAACACCTCACCGTGCTCAGTTGGATTCATCGTGCCCGCATCCACATTAAAGTACTGATCAATCTTCACTGCGGTTACCTTCAAACCGCGTCCTTGAAGAATTTTTGCAATTGAAGACGCAGCGACTCCTTTACCAACTCCACTCATGACTCCACCGACAACAAAGATATACTTGGTTCGCTTCTCTGATTTCTGCATTTTTGTTTTTTTCATCACGTGAGTTTATATAAATGATTCTTATACCCGCAGATACCGGGAGACTGCCAGAATACTCGAGATAAGACCGAGTCCCATACCAGCACCAACGATAATCCCGAATATAGAAGTAAACTCAGAAACAAAGTATGTGAAGAGGTTAAAATCAAAGAATGCTTCGGTTGCTGGGCCGAGCCACAGCAAGATAGGATACAGGAGTAATAACGCTACCACGCCCGAAATAAGACCATACATCGTGCCCTGCAACATAAATGGACCTCGAATGAATGCATTACTAGCACCAACCAAACGCATTACTGAAATCTCTTCTCGAGTTGTGTAGATTGCTAGACGGATCGTATTAAATGTAATGAGAATTGCCGCAATAATCAAAAACAACATCATCACGAGACTCGAACGCTCTACTGCGTCAATGATTGAAGTGAGTTTATCAATACCGATCTTGTTTTTTACAAAGTTAATATCATCAATCAATGGGCTCTTCGGATCCTCTTGCTCTTTCTGCGCCTCAAGGAATTGAGAGATACCTTCATACTGCGACGTCTCCTTTGCTCGAATAGCGAGAGTTGCTCCAAGTGGATTATCATTCAATTCTTCAAGACCCTGAATGATAGTCTCATCATTTCGATGACGTTCTCTAAAGAGAGCAAGTGCTTCTTCTGCTGAAGTATAGGTGACTTCTTCAACTTCTGGTTGCGCCTGAATAGAAGCTTGGAGCGCTTGGACATCTTCTTCTTCAGCTGACGTAACAAAATAGACGTTGATATCTACCTTACTCTGTACCGTGACAAGTGTGGCGCCCAAGAGTTGATCAAGAAGCATTGTTGCACCAATAACAAACAATGCGACGGTCATCACGAAAATCGCAGCAAGAGAAACAAAGGCGTTTCTCCAAAACCCTACAAAACCAGACCGTACTATTCGTTTAAAAGCTGTCCACATATCTTATGATTATAGTACGTATTTACCTTCTGCGTCATCCCTCACTATCCGACCTTCGTCCATAGTGAGAACTCGTCGACCAAGTTCATCGATGACACCTTTATTGTGCGTAGTCATAATAACTGTTGTTCCCAGGTCGTTAATCTTTTTTAGGATCTGCACCACTTCATACGTCGCAATCGGGTCAAGGTTCCCAGTAGGCTCATCTGCGATGATGATATCCGGCTGATTTACAATGGCTCTTGCAATAGCAACGCGCTGCTTCTCTCCGCCAGAGAGTTCATGCGGAAAATTCCAGATCTTATCTTCTAGATCAACCAATGCAAGCGCTTGCGGTACATTCTCTGCGATCTCAACATCCGATCGGCCGTTTGCCTCCATTGCAAATGCGATATTTTCAAATGCTGTTTTGTGTGGCAATAATTTGAAGTCCTGAAAGACTGTCCCGATCTTCCGTCGATACCTTGGAAGCTTACCTCGAGGAATTTTATGAATATCAAGTGACTCAAAAAAGACCTGTCCCGTTGAGGGGGCGTCTTCTGCAATGAGCATCTTTAGGAGTGTCGTCTTACCAGCGCCGGAGTGACCGACGATTGATACAAATTCTTTGGGGGCAACCTGGAAGGTGACTTCCTGTATCGCGGATGAATTTCCATCATTATACAATTTCGATACGTTGTCGAAGTAAATCATATCTATCGAAGGTTATTTTACTAGAGATCCTTCGCTGTGTCCAAAAATTGCTGAATATCTCCTCCTAATACCTGATCAATAGCACGAACTTCAGTGCCTGTCCTGTGGTCTTTTACCATCTGATACGGGTGCAGGACGTACGAACGGATCTGACTCCCCCACTCAATCTTGAGTGTTTTCTCTATTGAGAGCCCCTTCATTTCTCGTTTGCGTTGCTCTTCACGAAAGGTAAATACTCGTCCTGCGAGTAACGACAGTGCCCGTTCACGGTTTGCCTGTTGAGATCGCTCTGTTGAGACATGCACTGAAATATTAGTCGGTGTGTGCGTCATCCGTACTGCTGTCTCACGCTTGTTTACATTTTGCCCTCCTGCTCCACCTGACTTTGCGAAACTGATTTCAAGATCATCCTCATTTAGGTCTACCTCTTTCAGGTCATCAACCTGCGGAGAGACCTCAACAAGCACAAAAGAAGTCTGGCGTTTCCCATTACTGTTAAAAGGCGAGATGCGCACCAAACGATGCACTCCTGACTCTGACTGAAGGATGCCGTAGGCATCCTTCCCTCCTACTTGGAATGTGATGTTGCGATACCCATTTTGGTCGTTGGGGTTACTGTCGATGATTGTCACACTCCATCCTCTGTTCTCAGCATAGCTCTGGTACATCTGCACAAGCATACGTGCAAAGTCTTCCGCGTCGTCACCCCCGGCTCCTGCCACGATCGAAATTACCGCATCATTTCGATCGTACTTTCCTTTTCCGTCTGCAGTATCTTTCAACTCCTGAAGCTCTTTAATCATTGCCTGCGCCTTTTGCGAATCATTCCAAAAAGTCGACGTCAGCATAGCCGCCTCTATTTCTACAATTCTGTTTTGTGTTTCTTCTGACATTTACGATGTATACCCATCGAGATCCTTTACGTACACAATTGTTTCGTCGTCTGCTTCTTTTGTTCGCGGACGAAAACCAAGCTTCTGAAAAAATGGCCCGGCGCCTCTTGATGGTCGACTAGTCAGTTGTACACGAACTACCTCAGGCCATTTTTCTTTACTCTCGCTAAGAATTTTCTCTACCAATTGTGTTCCCACGCCACCTCCCCTGGCCCCAGGATCAACTACTAAATCTTGTACGTACATGTATGCGTTTGCTATACCAGTCACTCGCTGACCAACGGTCATGCCAACTAATTTCTCACCTTCAACCGCAACAGACATAACATGATCTGATGACGCCATGATATATTCAATCCGCTCCTTTGGTACTGTTCTGTCATTACCTGTCTGACTTGAAGCTAGTTTTGAAAAAATGTTTTTTTCGCCTTCTTGTTCCTGTAAAAACATCTCGAGAAGCTCGTGCTTTAGATCGTTAATATTTAGAATATCCATACCAACTGAGTCTATCAAAACAGCAGCAATTATCAAAGATAATTGCTGCTGTTTTTGTTGAGCCATCTGCCGAAGCCGTCACGAATCACTAAGTATATTTCTTCACTTCGTTCGAAATCTACTAAGTGTTCTCTAATCTTACAGATTCTGTTCAGGTTGTCTGGATTTTTCGTATCTCAAAATACTAGTCAACCACTTGCGAAATGACATTTAGTCATTTCTCACCCGCCTCAATGTCGCCAAGGCAACATATTCCGGCCTCCGATCTCGGAGGAAAGCAAAACTATTTGCTTTCTCAGATGACCCAACAAAAAAGTCCCTCTCGGGACTTTCTATTGAGCCATCTGCCGGAATCGGACCGGCGACCTCATCCTTCGCTTACACCCTAGTTTGTATAAAAGTAGTATCTAGGGACTAGACTGTATCTTACGCATGCTAGTACGATACATCGTACTAGTGAAGCGTCCCTTGGCAGTCGTTCGGGCCTCTGACTTTGCGACTCACAATATAGATGCCACGGTCTGAACCATACTTTGGCCTTTAACCGTTATTCGGGGTTCTTCTGTACCGTTTCCAGTACAGCGGGCAAGAGTCATGCGACTCACCATGGATGCGCTCTACCAACTGAGCTAAGATGGCTTATTACCTTTTTGCAGATCACCTACTGCGCCCACGATGATATCACGCAATTTCTTATTGTTAAAGTATATGGTCAGTACACTACGGCCACTTTAAAATAATACTCCATCAGAGTCTTCAGAGTCTTCAGAGTCTGATGGAGTATTACTTACTTCTTTTTTCTCTTATAACTTGTGTGCGGCCATGAAACCTCTGGTTGCAAGATACCCGGCAATTATAACTGCCATGCCATTAGCCCACAGTGGGACTATGTACTCACCAATCACAGCTTCAAGCGGGGTTGTTATAATCGCAAGATGCGCAATTGCCATAACCGTGAAGATTATAGAACTTATTGTAAAATACCATTTATTATTTTGCATACGTACAATTATACTTAAAATTTTGAAATCCCTAAGGGATGTACTGGGATAAATCGTTCATTCCACTAGCAATACAAAATCACCCTCATCTGGTGTTTTTACACTGCGCAGTCTAGTGGATAATGTTAGAACTGGAATTATGATGAGTGGACAAGTATTTCTACCCACAATCACTGTTAGCGTACAGCGTCTTTTAATGTTTGTAATTTGTAGAGAATTTCGTTTCCATGAGCAAGCACCCATTTGATATCGTCAGGCATGGAAAGATAATTTTTTTTTCCATTACCGTCTTCGTACTTTGCCCATGCGATACTACCGACAGATTCTCCAAGACTACTTATTGCTCCATCTATCGCTTCAATTACCTTACTTATTTCTACAAGTCCATCCAACTCTTTCAAATAATTCATCCAGCTTAAAGACCCTGACAATAAAACCGCAGCATCTGGAACTGACCCAAACTGACCTTCTCTAAGTACAAATTCTTCAAAATCACTGCCTATTGAATTCAGAGATGTGACCAAATCAACTCCATGAGTCTCATGCTCCCCATATAATTTTTCGGAGGCCTTCATAAAAACCTTTTTTGCTTCTTCATGTTGAGCAAGACCCTCTCTGGAAATTTCTGCATCACCAGAATAATTTGGATTTTCAATATCTCGTTTAGTTTCCTCTATTCTGCCAATATGCATACCAAGCACCCCCATAGACTCTGCAACAAAAACTGCTTTTGCGTTGCCTCCGTATGTATCTTTCAGACCCTCTCTTTCTATTTGCCGTTCCAATCGTGCTGGTGAAGCAAGGACGGACAGCTGGTCTCGTAAGTAATTGTAATGGAAATCATATTCAAGTCTGTCCTCTCTTTTACGACTACCTTCCCCATAATGTGCCTCCGTAGAAGCAAGTGAGGATTGGTGCAGACGATTAAACCATCTACTGGTTGTGGAAGAAAATTCTTGGTCAAGTCCTTCATTGCCCTGTGAGTTCACTCCTTCAGGTTTCATAATATAGTAATTAAACAGTAACACATACACGCTTGTTCTTTTATAGTACATGATGTTTACACAAACTTTATATAGGAAAACAAAATTTGAGTCAACACAAGAAATGAACGCTTCGGAATTAGCTTTGTAAGGCTTACTGAACCTAAGTCTAAATGAACAACCCCGACCTAAAAGGAGCGAGGTATCAGCTAGACTTTAGAGTATGTGGTGTATCGGTTAGCTAGAGTTGGCGGTACCGGAAACCCATACTCGGTGGTATGGGCCCCACCTTAAAAGGTGGGGTAATATTCTTTGAATATATTTTCTGGGGAGGGGTTTACGTATATACCTGAAGGGAATCTCGGTCATTACATGACCAGTACAGGTTGTCACGATTTCTTCAAAATCGCAGGCAACCTTTTCGAGTCCCCGAGAACAGTGTAGTGACACTGTTCTCGCAGCTCGCTCGTAACGTAAAAACACCCTCATCGGGTGTTTTTACTAACTGCGCGGCTGAAGGGACTCGAACCCTCAACCTCCCGCGTGCACGTAATCCAATATTTTCATACTGGCGTGGACTATATCTTTACCATGAGCATGATGCTTGTAGGTACCCCGGTATCTAGTCTCTACGGAGCCCCATAGCTATGTGTTTTTGCGCTATGGGTTCCCTCGGTATTCGCATATCTCGATAACGTATCTTTCAAAAACGTTATGTCATCAACGTAGCCTTCACCGATATCCCGGAAAGTTTCAATCCGTGTTTCCGACGGAAAGCTGCATATCTACAGGCGGGTGCTCTAACCAATTGAGCTACAGCCGCAAACGAGAAACTTACACTAAAATTTATTTTCGTATAATGTTTTCGAGTGCAGCGGATGAAAGATTTCTCTTACAGCCGCAAATGAAGAGAGTAATATAAACTTGTCTATATTATTTCTTCGAATGTGCGAACCGCGCATACTTCTCAAACACTTTTTTCTTCCTTTGAAGAAAAAGATCTGTTCCTCCAAGTGAACTGTACATAATTCTGTATAGTTCTAAGGAATCAGAAGTACTGTACTTTATACAAAAACCTCCCTTTTTGCAATAGACACCGCCTCCTACTATTCCCATTTGTTGCAGGTGAACGTGTAATGACCTAAGAAAGTATTCAGAACACGATGTAAAACCTGACTGTAATGTCCAGTGTGAAGTTATTCGAGATTTGTGGATTTCGCCGAGCCACACATGCCCATCACCGTCAAAGTAACCACGTATAAAATCAGGAAAGAATTTGTTTGGCATATCTGGAAACTTTATAGTGAATGCTTTTTGTGTAGATACACCTAATCTTCTGAGATCTGAACACATCTCCTTGCTCCCGATTTGTAATCTGTACTGAGTACTCTCAGTAACAGCACTTCGTAAACGCTTTGCAATAGTATGATTTGAACTCAGAACATTTCGAATGCTCATTAATAATTCCTTATCTGTAATTTGAAAACTAAAATATTCTGAACCTCTGAGATTAATATCATACGAGCCGTCAGCAAAAAAGAATCCCAGAACATAGGCCATGTCCTGTGACCAGATTTTAAAGAAGTTTTTATTTACACTCTTATGTATTGGCATACTGCATTAATCTCATAGTAACACGTGACAGGCTATAGTACTAACCACAGAATTTAAGTCTCGTGATTAAAAATTGTTTCTTATTGTGCGGCCTCACGAAGTGCTCACCTTCCAGGAACATATCCTGAATACGTGATTCATTTCTTCTTCATGGCGATTTTTTTGTGTCGACGGGAAGATTTGAACTTCCGACCCCAACTTTATGAGTGTTGTGCTCTAACCAACTGAGCTACGCCGACATGAGCCACAGAGTACTATATTTGATCTATTGAATCAATGAAATTTGGACATAGTATTGCTTCCGCCTGGGTAATATTTTCAGGAGTACCAATAGGTAACCACCTTTTTTGCGTCACAATATGGACAGGGTTTTTTTGGGCGTACGCAGTGATAATATCTGTGGCGTAAAGTTCTCCAGAATCAGAATCAGAGACATCGTATGAAAACACAGAATCGTTAATTACATACCCACCAATATTTACAAAATTTGTTGACGGATGTTCAGGCTTTTCAACTATCTCTTGCAAAGTGCCATCATCATTTTGCGTTACTACACCAAATAATTCTGGAGTATCAGAATGAATCGCGAGCATCGCGTGTTCGTGTTTAACTACTTCTTCAAGTGCTTGCTTTCCGTGAATATCATCAGCATGCATAAAGAGAAATGTGCCCTGTGCAAGATGCTTTGCACACATGAGTGCATCACCGGTTCCGCCTGCATGATTTTCTTGCTCAACATACACAACCGGACGCCCATGAAACACTTCGCCACAGTGTTCTTTGATTTGTTCACCTTTGTATCCAACAACAATGATCAACTGATCGATAGCGCTTGGTAGCGCTTCAACGATATGATCGAGTATAGGTTTACTACAAACGGAAATGAGCGGCTTTGGTATTGAATCCGTTACAGGACGCATACGCGTTCCTCGACCAGCACAAACAAGTACACATTGCATATGCTATATAGTCTTTGATTGAGCGATCTTGGGACAAAGTAGTTTTTCAGCGTTTGCCACATCTTCAGGTGTCGCAACCGGTATCCAATTATTTTGTTCTACGATCGCAACTGGGTACTCCTGCGCATATCGTTCAATAACCTCTGTGAGGTAAAATTCATCTCCAATTGGTGTCTCGGGTGTAAATTTAAAAATATTAGTATCAAGAACCATCGACCCAGTACTCGCATAATTTGATGGGGCATGTTTTGGTTTTTCGATCATCAAATCAAGCGTGCCGTCTGGTTTTCGCACAACAACACCAAAACGTTCCGGATTCGGCACCGGCGACACGAGAAGCGAACGACTATATGAAACAGCTCGTGATAAGTCTTGTGCACCATGAATGTCATCAGCAAACATGAAAAGAAAACGATTGTGCAGAAGATCGCGTGTTAACCACAACGCATGCGCGGTACCTGTTTGTTCAACTTGCTCAACATACACAACCGGACGCCCATGAAACACTTCGCCACAGTGTTCTTTGATTTGTTCACCTTTGTACCCAACAACAATGATCAACTGATCGATAGCGCTTGGTAGCGCTTCAACGATATGATCGAGGAGCGTTTTACCACACACTTTGACTAACGGCTTCGGGCAGTTGTCAGTTAAAGGTCGTAGTCGAGTTCCCTTTCCTGCTGCGAGAATTACACATTGCATATGGTTATATTTATAACATAAGATTAATTACTTCGCTCTATACATTCTTGTGCACAGCACCAATAGCACCAAGCACTTGACGTCGAAACTGGGTACCTCTTCTCACCTTTATACGTAATGTGCCATAGTGATCTTCTGAATGACCATACTGTTTCTTAGCTTGCGCCTTGATCAAACTAGTCTTTGTAAATTGTGACTCAGGGATTTTTGTTTTCAATGACCAATATTTGAGAACCTTTGCCACACGATGTTCATGCGAACTATTAATACTTATCCTCAAAATAAGGTCTTTCTTTTCAACGTCAAAAACTACTTTAAGCCACTTGATGTAAAACATAATCATAGTAGAGTCACTATTGGTGAAGCCAAACTCTTGGCCACCTTTTTTATATCCCTCACCCCAATATAGACCAAGGCCAATGCAAAAAATATCTCTCTCCGTTAGTTCACCGATCATTTTAGCACCAACCAAAGATGCACGTTCAATATCTGCAAGACGCGTTTTTCTCCTTGACTCAGAGTACCGTAAAAGTGCAAGAGTACTTTTAGCCTCACTTCTTTTGGAAATCCGTATGAGTGCACTATCTGTTAACTCTATATCTTTACACCAATGACTTACGGTGCTCTTGCTCACACAAATTTCTTTCGCAATATCTCCAATACTTGATCCCTGTTTCCTAAGTTTTAGTGCAATTTCTCTTTCTCTAATTTTTGCCATAGCTTATAAGGTAATAATACCATATACATAACTAGACAGCACATTATTTGAATGGTACACTCTGCCCTACAGTTATGTAATATAGCGGGGTAGAGGAGTGGTACCTCGGGAGGCTCATAGGTAACTGTGACCACTTGCAGTAATGCAGTGTGGAAAATCTTCGAAATTGCTGGAATACCATGAGAGCTCTTCTTACTACAACGTGATCCGAGAGGATGAGCGTGAATGTTTTAAAAAAGAAGAGATTTGGCAATCGGCAGCCAAGCCCTCCATACAAAATGTATGGACGGAAGGTTCAGAGACTATAATGAAGAATTCCTACAGGCAGATACTGTGCTGAGGAATATGGGATAGTCCATGCGTGCTAGAGATAGCAGGAATAACAGAACCTCCAGACCCCGGTTCGAGTCCGGGCCCCGCAACACGTTAACAAAAACCGCCGATGAGGCGGTTTTTGCATTACGTGTTGGCATAAGGTACACAAATCGGGGCCTATAACACTCCTTCCATGTTGTACTATATAGCTATAGTACGTAATTCTTATTTTGATGATTAAAAAAATGCCCATTTTGTCACGGCGTGCACACATGCTTCCCAACCTTTAAATACAGCATTAGAATAAAGAAATTATGAACAAGGAAAACAAAGGAAATAAGAAAAACCACCTCACAGAAAAGGAACGTTTCTGCATCGAAAAAATGAAAGAAGCCGGATACACCAACGAAGACATTGGGAAGGTATTGGGAAGAGGAACGAGCACTATCAGTGCAGAGCTCAGGCTCTATACTTCAGAAGAGGGATACGAACATGAAAAGCCCATCACAACGCATACCTCCATCAGTACCGTAAGAAGCGGGATTGTCTGAAAGTAGCTATGGATAGCCAGATACAACAGAAGGTACTGAGGCACCTCACGGAAGACCAGTGGTCCCCAGAAACCATTAGTGCTGCCTTGTACCTTGAGTACAAACTAAAAGCCTCTGCGAAGGCTATATACAAATACATTAAGAAACGATGTTTAGAGTACCTCTTGGCTCGATATCACAAGAGAAAGGGAAAGAAACGAGTCAATAGTGGGTTATTGATCGTATCTTCATCACTGACCCCAAGTGTGTACGAGAAGGCTATGGACACTGGGAGGGTGACTTCATTGTTTCTTCCAAAGGGTCAGGAGTACTCTTGGTGCTGGTAGAGCGTACTACCAGAGAAACAAAGATGGTGTACCTCCCCAACAGAAACAATGCACATGTGAACCGTGCGATTACCGAAATGCTCTGTGATCGTACGGTAGCAAGTGTTACGTTAGACAATGACATTGCATTCATACAACACCGAAAACTAGCACGTATGCTAGACGCACCGATCTACTTCACCAGACCCTACCGGTCGACTGACAAAGCGCTGGTGGAGAATACTAATAGATGGATACGACAGTACATTCCTAAGAAAACTGATCTTGCTACGGTTACCATAGACGATATTAAAAAATCTTTGCGTTGGCTCAATGACAGGCCGAGAGAATGCTTGGGGTGGATGACTGTTTTCTTGTGTGCGAAGCAGCAGGAGGAATTATTAAAATATTGTTAGATAGAATGCTTTATTTGGGGGTGGGGATACATGCGGGCAAAAGTGCACATCACACCACACCAAACTCCTGAAACACACGACGGTATTGGACAATAGTTTCTTGGGCAGATTTTTTTGTGAGAACAAAATCTGCACCACTGTGCGCGAGTGTGTTGCGGACCTTATGTGCGTCCCAAGCGTCTTGTAAAGTTTTAAATGATTCAGGTGATGCGCTCTTAAGCTTGTCTCCGATTGTAAGCCCAGCAAACCCCGCTGACTCAAGTGTCTCTTCGAGCATCACGTCGGCTTCTATGATTGCCAACTTCCAATACTTTGGATCATCAGACACAATATGATCTTGGATATCTTCCCATCTGTTATTGGTAGCATCTTTCCCATAGAGCTGCTTCCAGAGTCGCTCTTGCGTTTCATAATATGCTGATTCTAATCCGCAGTATTGGTTATAGCGAATATACGCATAGATCATTGCAACCACTAATATTATAGAAATCACGAATGCAAAAACCGTATATACATTCCACATCGTTTGTAGAAACGAGATAAATTCACTAAATGAAAAATTCTCGATTCCGAACATATCAAAAAGTTCTCGTCCTATAAAGACGAAGTCTAATTGATGTCCTTCGTATACTATGTCGTTGCTATCAGGCATACACTGCCCACTTACGCCTCTTCATCATGCATCTTCTTTCCGATATCAAAGAGTCGTGCGTCGCCGCCATGTGGTGCTATATATTGTACCCCAACTGGAAGCTGTTTTTCGTCTCGTTCTACAGTTCCCGCTGGAATTGAAATTGCTGGAACCCCTGTTAAGTTAACTGGAACTGTACAGACATCTTGTGCATAGGACGCAATAGGATCTGTTATTTCTCCAAGTTTAAATGCTGGCGCTGGAGCGGTTGGAGTAAGTACTATGTCCACATGAGAGAACGTTGCAGCAAGTTCTGCTCGCATCATGTTTCGAAGTGCTTCAGCTTTCCCATAGTACGCATCGTAATATCCAGCAGAGAGCACATACGTACCTACAAGGATTCGACGCTTTACTTCAGCACCAAAGCCCTCAGCACGTGAATTGAGATACTCCGCTAACAAGTCATCCCCTTCTACACGAGTACCATAACGCACGCCATCATATCGTGCTAGGTTCGATGATATCTCAGCAGGAATTGAAATGTAGTATGCAGCAAGACCTTTCTTAAACAATGGGAGTTCAATATCTACTACTGTGTGTCCGGCGGCTGCCAATTTTTTGATATGTTTCTCAAACACCGTCATCACGTCTGGATCGATACCCTCCTTAAGGAAATCTCGTGGAATACCAATTGTATAATTTGTTTTTATAGGAACTTCAGCATACGTATCAGATGAGATGGTCGTAGCGTCCAGTGGATCACGTCCTGATATAATTTCGTGCACGATCTGTGCATCTGCAACAGTATTAGAGAATGGTCCAGCCTGATCAAATGATGAACCCATCGCCATCAAACCAGATCGTGAAACCGCACCATACGTCGGCTTAAATCCAACAAGCCCACAGAAGCTCGCAGGTTGCCTAATAGAACCACCAGTATCAGTCCCTATAGCTACAGGGACAGACCCCATAGCCACAGCCGCAGCAGAGCCCCCTGAAGACCCTCCAGGTACACGACTGCTATCAACCGGATTTTTTGTTGGTCCGAATGCTGAATGTTCAGTTGAATTGCCCATAGCAAACTCATCAAGATTTGTACTACCTACAAAAATTGCTCCTGCTTCGCGCAAGCGTTCAATTATTGTCGCATCATACGTCGCTACATAATTCTCAAGGATTTTTGAGCCTCCAGTTGCCTTCTTGCCTTTGATTAGAATGTTATTTTTGATCGCAATTGGGACCCCAAGAAGTGCCGGTGCTTTTTCACCTTCTGAAGCGAACTGTGTAGTAGCAGCTTGTGCAAACAGCTCTGAGTCGTCATACACATCAAGATACGCATGTATCTCTGGATCATTTTCCTCAATAACTTGCATCGCGTCCTTAAGCGCGTCCACTGGCGTGTACGAACCTTCCAAAAATCTTGTACGGAGTTCAGAGATAGTCATAATCACAAATCAGGGTTTAATATCTTTTTTACACGCAAATACTGACCATCTCGATCTGGCATTTCATTTAAAATTGCTTCCGTGTACTCGTTGGGTTCATTACTAATCACATCTTCGCGAAAGACATTGTGTACTGGCCCAACTTCTTTAATAAGTGCCCCATCCTTTACAACCGCATCAATAGAGCTTACGTAGCCCAGTATCGAAGTAATTTCTTCTTGCAGTTTTACAACTTCATTGTCAGTGAGCTTGATCCGAGCCAGTGTTCCCAAGTGTAATATCTCTTCTTTAGTCATATGCAATACATGCGATCATATCACTTTGTGAGTTATGATGCCATTTTTAAGAAAGTGGATTCGTTAATAATCGATACGCCTAGCTCCCGAGCTTTTACAGCCTTACTCCCAGACGAATCACCCGTAACTACATAATCAGTTTTCCTAGAAACACTCGATGAAATCTGTGCTCCAGCATTTCGAGCAATTTCTTTTGCTTCATCTCTGTCTAGAGTTGGAAGTGTCCCCGTAAATACAAACACCTTCCCAGCTAATGTCGTTTGTTTTCCTGCTGTCTGTGTATCAATGATATCAATATGTACACAAAGCGCATCAAGCAAACGAATATTCTTTGGAGTGCGCATCCATGCATGCACAGATTCTGCGACAATATCTCCGATCCCATATATGCCTGCAAGATCTGTTATCTCAGCGTCTCTAACAGACTGCAATGCACCTAAATGTTCAGCAAGCAAAACCGCAGTCTCCTCACCCACATGTTCAATTGATAGACTTATAAGGAATCGGTACAACGGCACGTCCGTCACTTTTGCAATCGCATCAATCACATTCTGTGCTGCTTTTTCCTTAAAGCTCGGCAAGTCCTTCAGGTCTCCGACCTCAAGCGTATACAGATCGTACGCTTCAGCAATTAAATTATGATCTAAGAGCGCGTCAATAATTCGTGGGCCAACTCCGTCGATATTTAATGCTCCCTTTGAAACAAAGTGATACAAACGCTGTCGGTGTAGAAAATCAGAGTCAGTCACTACACATCGGTAGGCTGACTCGCCCTCTATTCGTTCAATACTGCCGTCTCCCCCACACCCATCAACTCGTTTTGGAAATCGATATGGTTTTGTGTTTTTCGGACGAAGATCCATCACAACCTCTAGAACCTCAGGAATGATATCTCCAGCTTTTTGCAGCACAATAGTATCTCCAGCTCGTACATCCAAACGTTTAATTTGATCTTCATTGTGCAGTGTCGCACGCGAGACAGTTGAACCAGCGATTAAAACCGAACGAAGGTGAGCCACCGGAGTCACGACCCCTGTTCTTCCAATCTGCAGCTGAATATCCTCAACAACTGTAGTTGCTTGCTCTGCAGGAAATTTGATTGCAATAGCAAAGCGTGGACCCTTTCCTGTGTAGCCGAGCGCTTCTTGATATTCAACTTCATTAACCTTCACCACTACCCCATCTACAAGATAATCTTCCTTGTCTTTTTTACTATGCCACGATTCCCAAAATGATATGACACCCTCGATGGTTTTACATGTTTGGTATTTATCACTGACTTTAAAACCAAGCTCTCGAAGCCTCTCTAGTTCTGCACTTTGTGATACTGAACCTTCACCCTGTGAAATATCATAAATAAAAGTATCGAGCTTGCGTGCTGCGGCAATTTTTGGATCCAGTTGTCGCACGGTGCCAGCTGCTAAGTTACGTGGATTCGCATACTCTTCTTCATTATTTTTCTTTCGATCTTTGTTGATCAATGCCAAGCGTTTCTTTCCAAGCCATACTTCCCCTTCCACGACACAGTCAACGGTCTCTGTCAACTTTAACGGCACTGATTCTATCGTTCGAATATTATGTGTCACGTTTTCTCCAATTTTCCCATCACCGCGGGTTGCTGCAGTATCCAGCATGCCATTCTTGTACTCCAAGACAACATGTAGTCCGTCGATTTTCAACTCACATGTATAGCTTGGCTGCACTTCTGTTCCGAGTTTTTTTGCAAGCATCCGCTTCACACGAGTATCAAAATCTCTAATCTCTTCCTTCGTAAATGCATCGTTTAAAGACCACTGAGGGACCTTATGTAGTACTTTTTCAAACTGACTCAACGGAGAGCCTGCAACGCGCTGTGTTGGAGAATCAGGAGTTACCATGGAAGGATACGTTGCTTCAAGCTCCGATAGCTCATGCTTCAATGAATCAAGTGCCTCAGCACTTATTTCCTCTTTGTTTTCAACATGCATTAAATACCGATACCGCGTCACGGCTTCCTTTAGTTTTACATATCGCTGTGCTATCTCTTTTGTGATGGGTGCTGCCATAATTTCTGTACGCACCTATAGTACCGGTTTCAAACCCTCAGTTCAATAAAACAGACTAGTATTGAAGTATCACCTCCTGTTCTACAGTTCGAATGCTACCCAGATCAGTACAAGCGCGATTGTAACCACGAGAAATGATTACGGTACACACACTGTTAGCTTCACAGAATTCTACTTCACCTTGATCTCCAACGGTTAGAATATCATGCGATACGAGAACCCCTTGGGAAAAGGCATCATACAAATACAAATCAATTTTTGTACACTTTTTAGATCCGCTCCCCCCCCAGTCTATTGCGTATTGAGCAAGATGCACATTAGTTTCTGGAGACGAATACGATCCTAACACATTATCCGACGAAGAAAGACAATTGCCCAATATTGGTGGAGCCTCGCCAATAAGCGTTGAGGCATCGCGCCACCGATAATAGTGTGCGCATTCAGCTCCTGCATATGCTGCATGAAAGGCTATTTCTGCGTCTCTACCAAGACCCGAGAGCGTTAGTTGCTTAAGTGTTGTATCAATAAGTGACAACCCGATTGAAAGCACCACACTGACCACAATGAGCGTCAACAAAAGTGCAAATCCGGAATTATTCTTTTGTGGTGTCACGTAAATCATATAAATAAATCGTACAGTCGTGTTGTAGCTTCAACTGTTTGTGTTGCTCCTCCAAAGACTGAAGACGTCCATGAGACTTCAGAAGTGACTTCGGCAACAAACTGAGTAATATACGTCACTGTAATGATCCGTGTGTATGGTGATTGCGGAAGTATTCCTCCAGCACCATCGTCACTATCATGTGTATATACGATCTTGTTAGGCTCATCATCAAAATACAGACGACAATCTTCTGGGTCACTTGAACAATCTACAAAATTATCGCTATCGAGCACAAGATCTCCAAAATCAACTCCAATATCGCAAGTGTCTGTAGGACCAATCAGAGAACATCCTCCCAACCCACCATTACCTTCATTTACCCAGTCCCATTGTTCACCAGGAGTGTCCGACTCGAGTCCATACTCATCTTCAAACTCTTCTAATGCATAATTGCTTCGAAGTGCAAACATTATTTCCAAACCTTCCTGTGCGAGGAAGAACGCTGTATTTTGTTCAAGTGCAAACGTGGCACTCTTAATACCTTGCGAAGCAATAGTCATTGGGCCAACCAACGCAAGAAGGAGTATTGTGATTGAGACAAGTACTTCAACAAGTGAATATCCTTTTGTAAGTGTAATTTTTATCATAGTGTATCAAAAAGTCTTTGCGTGACTGTCGTTTGCACCGTAAATTCCTTAGTGGTGGTATCAACAACTCCAGCCCGACCTTTAATATAAATAGTTGCACGTGGTTGTTCCGTGTCGCCATCTCCATATCGAGCAGTACCTGTAACCGAAAAGCCCATCTCTTCTATCACAATCTCCTCTGCCGTTAATGGGGTCCACGGGCCATCACCTGTGTCGGCTCCCAACTTCCGCAAAATTGCCCCATGCCCTTCAATTCCACTTCTACTGGTCCAGTAATCATTATCATACCAATACGTTACTCTCTCACTAGCATAATTTGCTGTGAGCCTGTCAACGCTTTCAACAATAGAAATGTAATTTCCGGGAACCAGGCAGGGACTCACGACAGTTCTAATAGGCACTGTAGGTTCGACATTACCAGAATCACCACAACTCCAGTTAAAAGCAGTCCGAATTTCACGCGTCATGCTATCCAGTGCAAACGTCAGGTTCGTGACTACAAGATGTGTATTTTGTGCGCGCGCATTTGCATCTACCAAAATAAGTAATGTTCCAACGCTCATAGTGACCACAATAGTAAACAACGCAAGAGATACGAGCATCTCAATCAATGTAAACCCTTGTTGTGATTTTCTATAGAACATACGTATATATTACTGCACCGAAATTTGACCTGCGGCGCTTACGATTATATCTCGTGTAAATGTACCATCACCACCAACCGGTTGTATCGTAATCACTGCTTCTTCAATGGTGTCTGTGAGAAGCGTACCAGACGAATCAAATCTCGGGTCAAAGACCGGGCGTACAAAAGTCATTGACACATCTGAAATCGTCGGAGGACTGTCATCTGTAGCACACCACGGATCGACTTCAGAGGTCACCGTAAGACATATGTCACTCACTTCAAATCGAGGGTCCAGAGTGAGCGTATCAATGATTTCATCATCTCCTGAATTATACGTCGTCCGTACACCACCATCGTCAGTGTCCAAGAAAAGGATAATATCTCGTGTTGGGGCACTATAATTATACGCAATATGTATACCATATCCATAACGAAATACATTTGATTCTCCACCTACACGAGTTCCAACTGAAAACACCTGTGCCTCTCGTATGGTAAGCGCGATCTCGTATGCACTATTTTTTAATAACACTGAACTATTAAAAGAACCATACTTAACCATCACCATTGCGGTCACAATCCCAATAATTGCTGAAGTGATTAAAACCTCAACCAATGAAAAACCTCCTATATATCCACATCTAGACTTTAGAAAATGATTAGAGAACATAGGTGATTAATGAGAGTACATCAATATCATAAAAGTAACTTGCAATAAAACCAGCTATCAAAAACGGAGCGAATGGAATCTCACTCTTCATTTTAAGGGGTGTACGCAAAAAGTGTAAGTGTATTTGTCCCCTTTTCAGAACTGCTTGTATACCAATCAGAAGTACGCTTATAAACGCGCCAATCCAAAAAGACAACACAATCATTGAAAATACAGCAGGAAATCCAACTAAAAACCCAAGTGGAATTGCTAATTTTGCATCCCCAAACCCAATCCACCTACCCTTTGAAAACTTCCACAAACCTCCATAAAACAAAAACGCACCTAACGCAGAAAGAGAGGCTGGTATCAGTACTGAAAAAGATGCACCACTATAAATTGCCGATCCGTAAAACCCAGCCACAAGTACTCCAGTGAGTATCACTAGTTCGTTTGGAATAATATAGTGATTAATATCATATACAGAAATAACAAGTAGCAGTGTAAACAATCCACCCATAAGAAACATACTCTCAACTGATCCCCCGTGCATGTATATTGCATAAAATGCGCATGCAGTTATCAGCTCAACGATAAAGTATCGTGGAGGAATGTGCGATCTACACGTTCGACACTTCCCTCGCAATACTAGATATGAAAACAACGGAAACAACTCAAACCAACGAAGTCTGCGCAAACACGACATACAGTGTGAGTTACCAGAAAGTGACTTCCCAGTATGGAACCGATAAATCACCACATTGAGAAAACTCCCAATGATCGCACCAAATACAAACATCGTACCAGCGAGATAAACTTCGAGAAACTCCATATATTCAATAACCACAGTCCACCATTGTACTCCACCACACTTGTGTCAAGGGGTACCCTTGACACAAGTGCTAACTAGCGATCTTTCAGTGTTATCCAGTCAAGCAGTTCCTCTGTGAAAAGCTTCGGTTTGGGAAAGTACGATGGAAATGCTTCAACAGAAAGAATTTTTTCACTTGGGCGGGGTGTGTCTGTATACTCTTGAAAGCTAGAATATGCATAATTTTCTAAACTCTGCCATGTTTTGTTTATGTTTTTTATCCCCACTTCTTTCCAATCGTGCTGAAAAAGTTTCACTGGATTTAAGTGAATATATGAAAACAGATATTTAAGGTATCTATCTGAATCAACATACTCTGACTTGTACGTTCCTTCAAATAGCGCGCCCGTTCTTTCATATCGCTGATTAAAATACATTACGTATGCTGTTGATAACTTCAGCATAAATTTTGTTGCTCCCTCCTCTGTTGTGGGGGTCAGCAAAATGTGGAAATGATTCGGAATTAAACAATACGCACCTATGTGTACATGCTTCTGTTTCACTTCCTTATCGAAAATATCAATTTTATCGTGATCTCTAACCCGAATACTATCTACCGAATTAGAAAGATATAATAATTCTGTAAAACGACGGTAATCCTGACTATCTTTGTAGATGATCTGCTTACTATTTCCTCTGTTGTACACATGATAATACTCGCCAGGAATGAGATTTATGTTTCTGGTCGTCATGTTCCTAGTTTATCACACCTATGTCAAGGGTACCCCTCGGTTGTAACTACTATTTGGCCTTTTATCAAGTGGAGATAGTAGCACTCCTCGCACAAACAAAAAACACCCATCCGGGTGTTTTTTGTTTGTGCGACTAAAGATTAATCAACACATTGTCCAGATGCGTTCACTTCACCAGTGAAACCGTTCTGGTCAGCAGTCGCAGCAACTATTTCCTTT
>JBLHGD010000002.1:0-36820 GCA_047616585.1 Candidatus Azotimanducaceae bacterium | reverse complement strand
CAGACAAAGCTATTGCAAAAATGTGAATCTGTTGTAGGGTATTTAGATCCAGTTGGATAGACAGTTGGTACACCAGTAGGGAGCGAAAAATAAGGGGTTTGTTTTGAAGAAGAAAAAAAATAAGAGTACGAGTGAACTTGGTTGTGATTTGTGCAGAGGGTGTCTGAGAAACCTTAATCCTGATATTGCCGGCACAGATCAAGTCTTTTGTCAGGTGGTCGCTTGGTTGAGGGGTAAAAATGGACACTGTCGCGTGGATCGGGTCTTTGCATTGGGTATGCCCAGACTTACGTTTTGCCCTTCCATGAGTGAGTGGGATGGTAAGCGTAAGAAGAATATGCAAATAAGACAGCCAGAACCAAGCGAAGTGGCAGAATAGCCGTTGCTAGAGAAAAGGATATAAGGGGGGAGCCGATGTCACAGTCAGTGGCCGGCCCCCAGAAGAAGACCATACAAAATGTGTGGCACATGCCGTTTATGGCACGGGTCGAATCAGGCTATTGGGGCACATGATATCGATCTTTTTATATTGTAAATGAGTGGTGTGGAAACGGGTCCAAAACAGTTTTGCTGTTTTGGACCCGTTTCTATTGCTTTTTTGGGGATATTTGCTATAGTTCTGCGCACATATGGTAATTCGAATGCGACATACGCGGGCTCATACAAAGAACCGGCGATCACATCACGCGCTAACTGCGCCAGAACTAGCGACGTGTGCTAACTGTGGCGCGTCACACCGCCCACATCACATGTGTCTTGACTGTGGTTTCTATAAGGGCCGACAGGTTATGGACCTCGCGTCTAAGAAGAAGGCACGAGAGGAACGGATGAGCGCAAAGCGTGAAGCTATCAAGTCTCAAAATGGAGACGTTAATCCAGACGAACCAGAGGCAGTAGCAGACAAGGCACCAGAAGAAACTCAAGAGGATACAAAGAAGGACGATAAATAATGCAACAAACTCTCGCTGATGCGAGAGTTTGTGGATTATAAACCTTTATGTAGCTATTTTGGCTGTGGTACTATATATACAGATTAGTTAGTTCATTATTTTCATGGCAAATAGGCATCTTAGCAGATCGATAGTACTTCAATCACTCTTTGAGTGGGATTTGAATGGTGTCGACAAAAAAGAAGTAGCAGAAGTGTTAGATCGCAACGTGGCAGAGTTTGCTCCAAACAAAACGGATCTTCCGTTTATGAGTAAGCTCCTTGACGGCATTTTACAAAAACAAAGTGAACTTGATTTAGTTATTGAAAAGGCAGCGCCCGAGTGGCCAATTGATCGCATCTCTCCAGTTGATCGAAATATTCTACGGCTTGGTTTGTACGAGCTATTATTTTCTGATCGCGGCGAAGTGCCGGCGAAGGTTGCTATCAACGAGGCAATCGAGTTGGCAAAACAATTTGGAGGAGATAACAGCAGCCGGTTTGTAAACGGTGTGTTGGGTGCTGTCTATAAAGAGATCGGTGAACCAGGCAAGAATGAGACAAGTAAACGAAAAAGCAAAGATGTTCCATACGACGAGATGCCAATTTTGCGCCTCTCTGGAGCTGTGGTGTACGCTGAGAGCGATGGAGATATCTATCTGGCCTTAGTGCACGATATTTTTGGACACTGGACACTATCCAAAGGAAAAATTGAAGAAGGAGAAGAGGTCAAGGATGGAGCACTGCGAGAGATCAAAGAGGAGATGGGATTGGATATGGTTATCGAAGCAGAGCTCGGGAAAAATGAATACGTTGCTTCAAAGCCAGAGATCGGCAAGCATCGTAAACAAGTGACGTACTTTCTTGGTAAAGCAGAATACAAAGATCTGACACTTGAAAAGAAAGGCGGGCTTGATGACGCACAGTGGTTTAAGGTGGCGGAGATATTGGAGTTGAATTTCTATGAAGATATCCTGCCTATCGTTACCAAAGCCGTCACAATGTTGGTGTCTAAAAAATGAGGCACTTGACTTCGTTGTGCTTCAGCAAATCAATCGTCACCGTACCCCAAGTACGGCTCCTCATGATTTCTTCGCACGCCTCGCAATCACACTCATTTTTTAAACACCAATGGAGTTTCGTGAGGAATTGATCCCTTCTAATAATCGTGTATATTGAACTAGTTCGTCGATAGATTATATGGAATGTACATGCGTTGTATGTACGTCACCTGTAATTTGTTTTCTACGAGCTAAGAACTACGTACTACAAACTACTAGCTACCAACTAGTAACTACAAACTACCTTACTACTAACTACTGACTAACACATGTCTGAAGAAAAAATAGATGTAAACAAGAATATTGATGCTGTTTCGAAACTCTTGGGAGTGGAGTTTAAGGACAGAAACTTTTTGCTTTCTGCCATTACACACCGCTCATATCTCAACGAGCACCGTGAGGCAATGCAAGAACATAATGAGCGTTTGGAGTTTTTGGGTGATGCAGTTTTGGAGCTTGTGGTGACTGATTTCCTCTTTATCAAGTACCCAGAAAAACCAGAGGGGGAACTCACGTCAGTCCGAGCTGCGCTTGTGAATACCAACTCGCTTGCTGACGCATCACAAAAGCTTGGCGTGAATGATTATTTGTTGATGTCCAAAGGTGAATCAAAAGACACTGGCCGAGCGCGACTCTATATTCTCGCGAATGCATTTGAGTCCTTGATTGGTGCACTGTATATGGATCAAGGGTACGAAGTTGCACAAAAATTTATCGCAGAAAATCTGTTCTCAAAAACAGATACCATAGTAGAAAAGAAGCTGTGGCAAGATGCAAAAAGTAGATTCCAGGAGCTAGCGCAGGAAAACCATTCCACCACCCCAACATACACTACGCTCGGACAAGTGGGACCAGATCACGACCGAGTATTCACTATCGGTGTCTTCCTTGGAAAAGAAAAGATCGCAGAAGGCAAAGGCCGATCAAAACAAGAGGCCGAACAAGAAGCTGCAGAGAATGCTGCGTCGGCTAAAGGTTGGTAAGTGACTCAATGTCACTTACCAAAAGGTGCGATATGCTGGGAGCATATCGCAAGATTCATTGAGACTATATTATGAGCGTAGCGAAATGTATAGTCCAATGAATAGACCGTTCCTGTAAGGAAGCCAGCTATTTTGCCTAAGCGAAATAGCGTCAACCTGAATAGTTCTAGTAAAGGAAGTACTCAACGTCACGTACCAAAAAGAAATAACCACAAAGGGCAGGAAACCAGAGGTTTCTGGCCCTTTGTGCATGGTATTATTACTGAATGAAATTCTATTCCAAAAGAGCAAAAGCAGGCTTCACTCTTATTGAGATTGTTATTGTAGTGGGGATCATTGCAGTACTCTCAACGATTGTTCTTGCGTCAGTTAATGAGGCAAGGAAACAGTCACGAGATAAAGCCCGTTTGATTGATCTAAAACAACTTGAGCTTTCTTTTAAGTTGTATCAACAAGCATTTGATGAGTACCCTGATGAGTCAGCATCAACTTACAATGACGGCGTGGAGATTGGTGATGATGCTGGTCTTGCGAATGATATGACAAACATACAGTCTCAATTACCTGTCGATCCGCTCTCTAATGACGGCACATACGCCTATATGTATGACACTAGATTTTATTGTACAGAACCAGGGCAGACCGTCATCTATATTACAACTTTTGAAAAACTAACCGGAGAAGCAAATGCTGATTCAGTGTGCGGTACAGAGACGGACGATGATGCGGTGAGTACTCAGTACATTCTCCTGCTCCAATAATTTTTTACTGTGCATCTTAAACATCTCACAATTACGGGATTCAAATCGTTTGCCAAGAAAAGCGAACTTGAGTTTTCTGCACCCATTACGTCAATCGTGGGTCCTAATGGCTCGGGGAAGTCGAATGTTGCTGAAGCGTTTCGGTTTGTGTTGGGTGAGCAGTCGGTTAAATCAATGCGTGGAAAAAAAGGAGAGGATTTGATTTGGGGAGGGTCAGACAGTGTCTCAAGAGGAAATCGTGCAGCAGTGTCAGTTACTCTCGCAAACGAAAAACGAGTATTTCCAGTTGATTTTGATGAGATTGTGCTTGAGCGTGTCGTGCATCGTGATGGCCAAAATGAATATTCAGTTAATGGCTCTAAGGTGCGCTTGAAAGATGTGCAGGAGTTACTTGCCGCAGCAAATATTGGTTCTACAGGACATCACATTATCTCCCAGGGTGAAGCTGATCGTATTCTTTCTGCGGGCCCACGCGAACGACGTGAGATGATCGAAGATGCGTTAGGGCTTAAGGTCTATCAATATAAAAAACAAGAGGCAGAAAAGAAACTTAAAAAGACAAAAGAAAACGTAGAGAAAGTCGAGTCGTTGCGCCGTGAAGTTGCTCCGCACTTAAAATTTCTCGAGCGGCAGATGAAAAAGATTGAGAAATCAATAGAATTACAAAATTCTTTAAAAACGTTTTATAAAGAATACCTTCGACGAGAAGATTTATATATCGCACATCATTTTGATAGACTCACGATACTTCGGCACGAACCTGCTAGTAAAATCGAGTCACTTAAGGAACTTCTCATACAAGCGAAGCAAACACTCGCTGAAGCTGAAAAAGACGAAAAGCGTGATGAGCTCATATCTGTTGAGAGCAAAGTGTCAGAAGTGCGAGAATTACGTCAAAATCTATTGCGGAAAAGTGGTCAGTTAGAGGGTCAGATTGAGTTTTTGATTCGTCGAATTAAGTCTGAACAAGAAAAAGCTGCGCAAAAGACTGACGTTCTGATTCCGTATAGTGAGGTGGAAGAAATTGTCCAGAAAATCGAAACCCAGACTGATAAAGCCGCACAAAGCGACGCTGTTGATCTGCTGCAACGCGCACTGTCTGGTGTTGTACATACACTTCGCAAGTTTTTATCAAACGCACAAGAAACTGAAACTGTTGGGACTCAAGACGAAGAGAAAGAACTAGAGGTGCTGGAGAAAGAAAAGAAGGCTGTTGAAGAAGAATTGCAGTCCGTTACACAGAACGAAACTAAGTTGCAGGAAGAGTATAATTCGGTCAAAGTAGCAATCGAATCTGATGCGAGTCAAAGCAGAGAAGCTGAGCGAGAAGTCTTTAGGGTTGTGGGAGAACAGCGTGAAGCTGAGCTCTCTCTTTCTAAAATTGATAGCGAGTTAGAAGTGCTTGAACGTGAGCGTAATGAATTCAAGCGAGAACTGCAAGAAGCAGTTTCACTACTCGGACGTGATGCATCTGCATATTTTTCATATCAAATTGTTGTTGATGGCGCAGAAGTAACAGCAGACGCTCTACTTAAAGAGGACAGAGAAACACAGCGGCAGCGCAGGCGAGAGCTGGAGAAGATGAAGATCCGCCTTGAGGAACTGGGGGATGGTGAAAACAGTGATGTTGCAAAAGAATATAAGGACGTTTCAGAACGTGATCAGTTTTTAGTCAAAGAAATCACAGATCTTAATGAGTCAGTACTGAAACTCGACATACTTATCAAGGATCTTTCCGGCCAGCTTAATGAGCAGTTTGTCATCGGTATCGAAAAAATTGGAGCAGAGTTTAGCAGATTCTTTACACTGATGTTTGGAGGCGGTACTGCTGAGCTTTTACGTGTGAAGCCCAAAGTGTTAAAAAAGAAATCTGATGAGGATGACATGCCGGAGGATGGAGAAGATGAAGACGAAGAAGATCCTGAAGCGCAGGAGGGTATTGAGCTTGATGTGAAGCTGCCTAATAAGCGCGTGAAGGGTCTCGAGATGCTCTCAGGAGGTGAGCGCGCGCTTACAAGTATCGCACTGATCTTTGCTATGAGTCAGGTTAATCCGCCGTTGTTTGTGATCCTTGATGAGACTGATGCGGCGCTGGATGAAGCAAACTCTCGTCGATACGGAGATATGATCCAAGCACTCGCCGAAAAGTCACAGCTCATACTTATCACACACAATCGCGAAACAATGGGACGAGCAGGAATTCTGTATGGAGTAACCATGAGCGGAGACGGTGTCAGTAAATTGTTATCTGTGAAATTCGACGAGGCAGTGGCAGTCGCTAAATGAGTTTGAGGCTTGCCCCGTAGCAAAGCGACTGGAGGGAGCTTTTGGTACGGGGGGGGTGTTAAGTAGGTTTGTTAAAACACGTCAGGACGGACGTACTGACGTGCGTCCTGACGTGGCAATTGTGTCTTTTCTATAAAATAGCGAAAACACAACACCGGGCACACGAAGTGTGCCCGGTGTTGTGTTTTGTTGGAATGCGCAGATTACGCAACCAACACAAAATCCAACTGGCGTTCTTCTAAGTCAGCTCTGACAAGTTTGATGCGTACCTCGTCACCGAGTGAATACGCAGTACCGGTCTTTTCTCCTTTAACTCGGTACTTATCAGACTGGTGTGCGAAAAAGTCACCTTTCATTGATGAAAGCTTCACCATGCCTTCAGACATTGATTCTTTTTCTGCGACATAGATGCCCCAATCGGCTACACCGGTGATGATGCCATCAAATTCTTGGTCGACTTTGTCTGACATATACTCAACTTGCTTGTACTTGATACTATCTCGTTCTGCTTTAACGGCTACCATTTCTCTCTCTGAAGATTGCGCAGCCAGTTTTTCATTCTTTGATTTTTCTTGTGGCCCGATAGCTACTTTATCAAGATACTTGCGCAACATGCGGTGTGCCATCAAGTCAGGGTATCGGCGGATCGGAGACGTGAACTGTGTGTAGAACTCAAACGCAAGACCAAAGTGTCCGATGTTCTTTGTTGAGTAGATAGCTTTTGCCATAGAGCGGATGGTGGCGACTTTAATGAGGTTTTCTTCTGGTTTACCCTCAACATCATTCAGGAGCTTATTGATGTCGCGCGCGGTTGCTACACCTGCTTCTGTTTTAAATTCATATCCCATAGCGTGCACAAAGATACTCAGCTCCTCAATCTTGTCTGGGTTTGGTAGATCGTGTACACGATAAATGAACGCAGGATCGTTCCCACGTTCTTTGCTGAGGCTATGAATCTTCGCCGGAACACGCTGGTTCGCCATGAGCATAAAGTCTTCAATCATGAGCATTGTTTCAATACGGATTTTGGTCACAGCTTTAATTGGTTTACCAGTTTCGTCCAGTTCAAACTTTACTTCAGGCTGCTCGAATGCAATCGCGCCATTTTTTGTCCGCTGCTTTCGGAAGATTCGCCCCAGGGCCATCATGCCGTTGAGTTCTTCGAGGTATTCGCCTGATTGGTTATCCAACACTTCTTGTGCTTCCTCATAGCTAAATCGTTTATCAGAGTGGATGACCGTTTGTCCGAACCATTCGTCTTTTACTTCGCCTTGCTGCGTCACTTCAAACACTGCGGAGAAGGCCAGACGGTCTTCGTTGGGTCGTAGTGAACATAAGTCGTTACTTAGGACTTCAGGAAGCATTGGAATGACTCGGTCTACCAGGTAGATAGATGTGCCTCGTTCACGCGCTTCCATATCGATCACATCACCATCCTTCACATAGTGCGACACATCAGCAATGTGAATTCCGACTTGGAGGTTTCCATTTTCAAGTTTCTCGAAAGAAAGCGCATCGTCAAAGTCTTTCGCATCAGCAGGGTCGATGGTCATCGTGGTCATGCTACGAATGTCTCGACGCTTGGGGTCGTTTATAGCATCAGCAAAGATCTGTTCTTTGTTTGTATACAGTTCGTGTGCCGCGTCAGATATCTCTTCGGGGAAGTTCTCTGAAAATCCACCACCGCGGATGATTGCTTGCATTTCAGTTTCGTGGTCGCCAACTTTACCAATTGTTTCAGTGATTTCACCAATAGGTGCTTCTTTCGGGCTGTCCCAGCTTTTGATCTTGATGACAACCTTCATATCAAGGTCAGCTTCGGTAGCCTCAGGCAAGGTAGGGCGCACGTGGATTCTAAAATTGTCGGGTGAAAAATAGTACTCTTTCTTACCATCAATCTCCTTTGTTTTCACAGCTCCAATAAACTCAGAATGCGCAGTTTCAACGATGCGTACCACCTTTCCTTCCTGTCGACGCCCTTTAACTGCTGGTAAAAATTCGATTTCTACGAGGTCACCATTAAGCGCAGTAGAGAGATCCTCACCTGGGATAACAATATCCTCAAGAAAATCCTCAACAGCAACAAAACCGGTGCCTTTTCCACGGACCATAATTACTCCTTGGTGGAGCGTTTGAGTGTTTGACATAATGGCCGCCAGTATACCCCGCACTAAGGCCTAGAACAAGGTTCTTGGCCTTAGTGGGGGTATACCCTAGTGCTACATTTGATTGACCTACATGGCTATCTCTGGTATTGTTCCCCCGTTATGTTAATGATGAGATTACAACGAGTCGGCCGCAAAAACGATCCTAGTTATCGTATTGTGGTTGTCGATAAGCGAACTGGCCCAAAAAGCAACAAGAATATTGATATCCTTGGATCATATAATCCAAAGATGAATCATATTCAACTTGATGCTGATAAGGCCAAAGATTGGCTATCAAAGGGTGTGCAGCCTTCAGATACCGTGCACAATATTCTCGTCGGACAAAAAGTGATAGAAGGGAAGAAGATTAACGTTCTTCCACGGAAGTCACCTATTGTAGACGAAGAAGCCCTTAAGAAAGAAGCAGAAGAAAAAGCAGCCGCTGAAGAAGCTGCAAAAGAAAAGGCGGAAGCGTCTGCGACAGAATCGGAAGATTCAGAAGAGGTCATGTCTACGGAAGAAGCTGAAGCTCCAAAAGAGGAAGCAGAAGCAGAAACCAAAGCTGAAGAAGCTCCAGAAGCAAAAGAAGAAGTAGCAGAAGAAAAAGTGGAGGAAGAAAAGAAAGAAGAAGCTGCGTAAGCAACTTCCAATAACAAAACCCGTGTACATTTTGTACACGGGTTTTGTTGACCATACTGTGTTTCTCTCGTACTATTATGTGTAGTTCGTTCTTACCACACATATATTGCACAGGTATGGACGCTTAACAGATAGACATATACAAATACTATGGACACGCAAGAAGATCAGCAATTTCTAGAGACCGTTGTTACATCACTCGTAGATCACCCAGACAGTGTACAGACAAACCGTACTGTTGATGAGATGGGAGTTTTGCTCACACTCGACGTGCATGCAGAGGATATGGGTAAGATTATTGGACGCTCAGGCAATACAGCAAAAGCAATCCGAACACTCCTTCGAGTAGTTGGTATGAAGCATGATGCCCGAGTAAACCTCAAGATCAATGAACCAGAAGGTGGTAAGGGAGCAGGTGGAGGCATGTCAGAAACAGGAGATGTAACTGAGGTTACTGATGACGCTGCTGACGCTTCAGGGGAGCCTTTGGAGCCAAAGAGCCTCGATCAAGCAATCGACGACCTCAAAATATAAACTGATCCATTTCTTCGTTATGGAGCCTCAGCGGCTTAGTCACCGTACTAAATGTACGGCTTCTGCGCCGCCCTCTCCATGTCTCGAACTGCATTCAGTTTCTAGTTTTAAGGAGAGAAGAGAGATCAGGTTTACAAACAAAAACAGCGGGGCCAAAGGCCCCGCTGTTTTTGTGATACTAAATATTTTTTTGTATATGGCCGACTATACTTTTGCTGATTTCTTCTGTCGTTTGAGTTGAAGAGTCAAACTCAAGTGGAGTTTCCATTTTTGTGTCGAGATACATTGAATGCAATTTTATAAGGCGATCATGTGTGGTCTTCACAGGTTGGGTACCATCTTTTCGAGATTCTATACTTGCATTAAAACGCTCCTCTAGAATAGTAAGTGGCGCGCTGATGTTGGCAATAAAAACAGGCACGTTAAGCGATTCTGGGATTGCAATTATTTTCTCAGGTTCAAATAATGCTCCTTCTTTGAGTACTGACAGACCTTGTTCTAGTGCAGTTTTCATAAGTGATTTGGTAAGCGCGTGTGCGATTCCACGTTGCGTATCTGCATCATAATCTGAAATAAGCCATTTGATCGTATCACTATGCGCATTAAACATGCCACTATACTGTTCCATCAGGTTTTGAACCGTTGTTGATTTTCCTCCACGTGAAGGCCCGTTTACAATAAGAAAGAATTGTTTTTCGGTAAGTTTTTCCATGTAGTTGAATAGTATCATTTCTCACACCCTCCACAAATTCTGAGAGCTGAATTGACATTCAGCACGAAAATAGTATGTCTGATTTATGGTGCATGCTTTTGTGCCCGCAATTGGAGGGAGCTCAGTGAGCGCAGAAAAATCTATCGATTCCTTGCCAACGCTGGTCGGGAAAGGTACTTGCACAAGGTGTGGCAAACCAGATATTGAGATTCTCAATCCAGATGGAAAGAATGGAGACTCTTCAAAAAACTATTTTGCGCTACACTACAAAAGTAAGATAGAGCGTGAAGAATGCGCGCCAAAATAATCTTTGAGGACCTGATGACTTGAACTCTGGGCGCAAAATGTATACACCGCCTTGCATGGAAACCAAAAAGCCATGGACGGCGGTTTTCTTTTGTCTGGGATCACTCTTGTGCTACGATTGCCTAATGAAAAAGGGAGTTGATTATGTTGGTAATGCGGTTGTGTTTTTATGTCATGATGGAGAAGGTCATTTCCTCTTTTGCAAACGAAGCAATAATAGTCGCGATGAACATGGTTGTTGGGAGATTCCTGGAGGAGGTTTGAAGCATGGTGAGACAATTGAAGAGGGAATGTTGAGAGAGCTAAAAGAAGAGTTGGGCGTGGTCGCGCCGATCTCGTATTCGTACGTCACACATCACGAACTTATTGTTGATGTTGAACAGTATCTCAAACACTGGATAGGATTTCTCTTTCTCGTTCATGTTAGCCGGGATCAGATTTCAATAACTGAACCTGATATGTGTGATGAGATGAATTGGTTTACGTTTGATAATTTACCAGCTCCACTACATTCAAGCGTATTACCGGAAATTCCATTGTTTAAGAGGTATATATTAGAAGAATACAAAGATCGTTTATGAAAAAAGGAATTGATACTATCGGTATTTTCGTATCAGCTGTTTGTCACGATGGCGAGGGTAATTTCCTTATGGGCAAACGCAGTATGGCTGCACGTGACAATTATGGCAAGTGGGAGTTTGGAGGAGGGGCAGTAGAATTAAATGAAAACTTAGAAGTGGCCTTGGTCCGGGAAGTGCGCGAAGAATTTGGAACTGAACCTTTTTGTGTGGAGCAGATTGAAACACGAGAGTTCGTTGATGATAATGGTCATTGGATAGGTATATTTTTTGCTGCTCAAATTGATCGGCAAGCCGTACATATTGCTGAACCAGTGTATGATGAGATCGGTTGGTTTACACTTGATACGTTACCTTCACCATTGATGTCGGGTGATGCTGAGCGTATTGCTACATATGTTAAATTCTTTTAGTATGCACTTCCACGTAATCACATTATTTCCAGAGGTTTGTAGAGCGTACACGGACGCGTCGGTTTTGGGGCGTGCGCAGAAGACTGATAAAGGAGTTGGGGCGAAGGTTCGTGGGAAGAAGATTGCGGTTTCGTATTATGATCCGCGGGATTTTTCTAAAAACAAACACAAGAAGGTGGATGATAGGCCGTATGGAGGAGGGCCAGGGATGGTGATGGCTGCAGAGCCGATTTTACGAGCATACGAGAAAGCAGTTGGACGGAAACGCGACACAAAGAAAATAAAGACGCTTATTATGTCGCCACGTGGAAAAGTGTTTGACCAGACTATGGCAAAGAAACTCGCAAAGCAATATGATCATGTGGTTTTGATCAGTGGGAGGTATGAAGGTATTGATCATCGAGTGAAGAAGATTCTCAAAGCTGAAGAAGTGTCAGTAGGAGACTATGTGCTAACCGGAGGCGAGTTGCCGGCGCTTACCATCATAGATTCGGTCTCTCGCCAGGTTCCTGGTGTGTTAGGTACTTCAGAGTCTCTTGAAGATGATCGTGCTGCATCAGGGGAGTTGTATACTCGTCCGGAGGTTCTAGAGTGGAAAAAGCAAAAACACACTGTTCCAAAGGTTTTGCTTGAGGGAAACCACAAACTGATTGAAGCGTGGCAGAAAGAAAAAGATACGAGAGGTAATTAGCGGTCTAGGTATTTTTAGGAAAGACACGTACTATATTCACAATACATTATGAAGATACTCAACGGTACAAAAATTGGACAGATGAGAGCTGATGTAACCACAGCCGCTATTGCTGAACTTGGTATCGTGCCTTCGCTTGTGATTGTGCGTGTGGGAGATCGACCAGATTCAAAGAGCTATGTGAAAGCAAAGGTCTTGTACGCAGAAAGGGTCGGTGCGAAGGCTCATGTCGTTGAATTAGGCTCTGACATCACACAAGAATCATTGTTACAAACTGTCTCAGAATATAACGACGACACCTCTGTGCATGGGATTATTCTGCAGCTACCGTTGCCTGATCATATTTCTGCTCAGGCAGTGATTAATGCAATACTGCCAGCGAAGGATGTTGACGGTCTGACAGATACAAATATCAGTAGACTTTTTTCCCAACAGGAAGGTATTGTGCCGGCAACTCCACGTGGAATCCTTACGCTACTGCAAGAGTCCGATGTAGAAATAGAAGGGAAACGTGTTGTAGTGCTCGGACGCTCACGCTTGGTAGGGAAGAGTGTCTCGCTGTTAATGCTCAACAATAATGCGACCGTCACGATGTGTCACAGTAGGACTCAAAATCTGTCTGAGATTACCAAAACAGCAGACATTCTGATCGTGGCTATAGGAAAGCAGAAGTTTATTACAAAAGAACACCTGCGCGATGGACAAGTGGTAGTGGATGTAGGTATTGGTGCTGATGATGCTGGGAAGCTTGTGGGAGATGTAGATTTTGATTCAGTTAAAGACATGGACATCACCATCTCGCCAGTGCCGGGAGGAGTTGGCCCAATGACAGTCGCGTCACTTTTTGAGAATCTTCTGAGGGTTGCTACAAAATAAGGTACCATTAGAGGAGAGTGCTAATAATTCTAATTACACATATATATGGAAGAGAACAATGACACATCTAATGGGGCAGTACCTGACGTGAGTACAGCGAGCGAAAGTTTGAATCAAGAGTCAGCACCGCAGCAGGATTCAGGAGAAGCTGGTAGTACACCACAAGATGCTGCGAGTGTAGACAAGTACAAGACATATGCCATTTTGGGATACATTTTGCCGTTTCTATTTTTTCTACCGCTCATGAACGAAAGCAGTAAAAACAATCCGTATGCACGATTTCATGCAAATCAACACTTGATTCTTCTGGTCGCTGCTATTGCGGTGTTTCTTCTGCATAGTGTGTTGTTTTCAATATTTATGTTCGCAGGTATGTTCGTCATGCAAACGGTCAATCTGGCTTTCTTAGCGCTAGCCATCATAGGTATCATTAATGCTTCAAAAGGCACAATGAAGGGAATGCCACTTATTGGAGGGTTCACACTTCTTAAATAGTATCAGGTTTGTGTACAGTAGAAAGAAGTCTGTACACAAACTCTAAAAGAATGATGTAATCAATTGGGCTATTAATTACGTTATTCTTTTTTAAGCGCTGGGTGAGGGTAACACATTTCGGTTTATCCAAAATAACCCCTTGCAAAATATGCTCAATACTGTATAATCTCGCCCACAAACGCTTTTCTATCCGAATGAGTCACGGTTGCTGGATTGGGATGTGAGTGGGAATGAAAGTTGATACCTTTCAAGTTAAATAGTTGGAGGACTATTTTCAAAAATCACAACAGTGATGCTATTAGCAACCGTGCAAAAATAAATATTCGAACGAAACGTGGTTTTCCGCGTGCTTTTTTCGTATAGATGTTTTTGTACACAAATTTACTATTTTAATATACAAGTGTTATGGAGACAGAACATGATGCAGTAAATTCTGATGTTTCAGTCGGATCGCTTCCAACTAAGACATTCAGTAAGTTTAAAGCTCCACTTGTGGAGCTTCCAGACCTGATCGAACCACAACGAGAATCATTCCGATGGTTTGTTGAAACTGGCTTGAAGGAGGTATTTACAGAGTTTTCACCAATTGCTGACTACTCTGATAAGAAGTTCGAGTTGGTATTTAAGAAGTATGAGCTTGGCAATCCAAAGTGCACTCCAGACTTTGCGAAGGAGAACAAGCTTACATATGACGCGCCACTTCGAGCGACTGTCATCTTGAAGAACAAAACATTTGAGTCTGAGAAGGATCAAGAGATCTTTCTTGCGGACATCCCTGTGATGACTGATCACGGTACATTCATCATCAATGGTGTTGAACGAGTGATCGTCCCACAGCTCGCACGATCGTACGGTATCTTCTTTACCTCACAAGAACAAAAAGGTAAAACATTCTTTGGTGCGAAAATCATTCCTGCGCGTGGTGCATGGGTTGAGATCGAGTCAGAGCACGATGGGGCCATCTACGTGAAGATAGACCGAAAGAAGAAATTCCCAATTACGTCACTCTTGCGAGTATTTGGTCTTGAGACTGAAAAAGAAATGATTGCATTGTTCAAAGATGTTGAACGAGGTGAAGAATACATCAAGGCAACTCTTGCTAAGGACACTGCTGTAGTTACGGACGACTCATTTGTAGAGATCTACAAGCGACTTCGTGATGGTGACTTGGCAACCGTTGATAACGCAAAGGAATTTGTGAAGTCAATTTTTTCTCCAGAGCGATATGATCTCTCTGAAATCGGACGGCATCACTTCAATGAGCGAAATGGCCGACCAATTGACAAGAAGGCAACTGATGAGCGAACTGTCTCGCTTGAGGACCTTCGAATCATCCTTTCCACAATCATGGTGAAGAACCATACTCCAGACGCGTTGCCTGACGATATTGACCACCTTGGGTTCCGTCGAATCCGATACTTCGGTGAAATGGTACAGCAACGCGTTCGTGTTGGTATGACTCGTATGAAGCGAAACATCCAGGACCGAATGTCTACTATCGAAGCTGAAACGTCACTCCCAATCCAGATCCTAAACCCGCGACCATTGCAGGCTGCGATTAAGGAATTCTTCACAACCAACCAGCTTTCACAGTTCATGCAACAGCAGAACGTTCTTGCTGAACTTGAAGGCTTACGAACTATGTCAGCCTTGGGTCCTGGAGGACTTACCCGAGAGCGAGCAGGGTTTGAGGTTCGTGACGTACACACCTCTCACTATGGACGTCTGTGTCCTATCCATACTCCAGAAGGACCAAACATTGGTTTGATTCTTCGTCTTGCGATGTACGCTCGAGTAAACCGATTCGGTATTATCGAGACACCATACGTAAAGGTAGAAAAGGGTATTGTAACAAGTGAAGTAACGTACCTTAATGCGCACGAAGAAGAAGGCTTTAACATCGCGCACGCGGCTGTTGAAGTTGACGATAAAGGAAAGATTAAAACAGACTTTGTAGAAGCGAGGCGCGGTGGTGAGCCACGAGTAGTATCTCCTAAAGAGATTGACTACATGGACATCGCGACGAATCAGGCATTCTCTGTTGCAACATCAATGATTCCATTTTTGAATCACGATGATGCGAACCGTACGTTGATGGGTTCAAACATGCAGAAGCAGGCGACTCCGTGTATCATCCCGGAGGCGCCGATAGTCGCAACAGGTGTTGAAAAGATGGCTGCCTTGGACACTGGTCGCGTTATTACTGCCATGGAAGCTGGTGAAGTTATCGAGTGCGATTCGATGCACGTAGTAGTGAAACAAAAAGACGGAAAGAAAAAAGACTACCCATTTACAGTCTTCCAACGAACCAACGACTTCTCTGCGTTTTATCACCGACCTGCAGTTACGGTGGGAGATAAACTCAAGCGAGGAGACTTGATTGCAGATACATCATCAACAGACAAAGGTCAGATGGCAGTGGGGCAAAACGCCTTGGTTGCATTCATGAGTTGGAACGGAGCAAACTACGAGGACGCGATTATTATCTCTGAGCGACTGGTTAAGAACAGTAAGTTTGCATCTATTCACATGGATGAGCTTGATTCTTCAGTACGTGATACGAAGCTTGGACCTGAAGTAACTACTCCTGATATTCCGAACGTTTCAGAAATGAAGCTTCGAAACCTTGATGAAAACGGAATCATCCGCATTGGTGCTGAGGTTCGTCCTGGAGACATTCTTGTTGGTAAGGTGACACCAAAGGGTGAGACACAACTGACTCCAGAAGAACGACTCTTGCGATCTATCTTTGGTGAAAAGGCAAAAGATGTGAAGGACACATCACTCCGACTTGAAGCAGGAAAGCGAGGACGTGTTATTGGTGTGAAAGTATTCTCACGCGAGAATGGCGACAATCTTGACAGTGGTGTCATTAAGCGAATCCACATCACTATTGCGCAGGTTCGAAATATCTCAGTTGGAGATAAGCTTGCAGGACGACACGGTAACAAGGGTGTTATTTCACGAATCCTTCCAGAAGAAGATATGCCATACACTGAAGACGGAAAGCCAGTAGATATTCTATTGACACCGCTTGGTGTGCCGTCCCGAATGAACCTGGGACAGATTCTTGAGCTCCACCTTGGTATGGCGGCAAATACGCTGAACTACCAAGCCGTCGTGCCTCCATTTGGTGGCGCAACTGAAAATGAAGTGAAAGCAGAGCTTGTTGCCGCAGGTCTCCCAGAAGACGGGAAGCTACAGTTGCGAGACGGACAAACTGGTGAGCCGTTCGCACAGAAAACTGCACTTGGATACATGTATATCCTGAAACTGCATCACATGGTTGAAGATAAGATTCACATGCGTTCCATTGGGCCATACTCTCTGATTACGCAGCAGCCACTTGGCGGTAAGGCACAGATTGGAGGACAGCGATTTGGAGAAATGGAAGTGTGGGCACTTCTTGGATACGGAGCGGCATACACGCTTCGAGAAATGCTCACTATTAAGTCAGACGATATTGTTGGACGTTCTGCTGCATTTGATGCGATTGTACGCGGAGAGAAGATTGGTCACCCACATACGCCTGCAGCCTTCAACGTACTTATTAATCAGCTTCGTGGTCTGTCGCTTGATGTTAATCTCTCTCGAGAAGAACGCGAGTTTTAATCGTTATCTAAATTATATTTATGGAAACAGAAAAACAAACATCAGGTATGCGACCAACTCGTAGCCAAGGTAGTCGACCAAAACATGCTCCACAGCAGTTCACAGGAGTGAGCCTTAAGCTTGCTGCACCAGAAAAGATTCTGGAATGGTCACACGGTGAGATTACAAAGCCAGAAACCATTAACTACCGAACACAGCGTCCTGAGAAGCACGGTCTGTTTGATGAACGTATTTTTGGTCCAGTTGAGGACTTTGAATGTTCATGTAAGAAGTACCGAGGTATTCGATACAAAGGTATTACGTGTGAGAAATGTGGCGTTGAAGTAACTCGAGCAATCGTGCGACGTGAGCGAATGGGACATATCAATTTGTGTGTGCCAGTGTCCCACATTTGGTTCCTTCGAGGAGTGCCAAGTCGAATTGGACTCATACTAGGTATCTCTGCAGCTGACATCGAGAAAGTAATCTACTTTGCTGGATATATTGTTACTAAGGTTGCTGAAAGTGAGCGATCACGACTTTTGTCTGAACTTGATACTGAGTATAAGAACAAACTAAAAGAACTTCAGAATGATGATGCGAAGGATGAGCTGAAGAGTCGAATGGATGAGACAAAGAAGGAAATCGAGAAGGTGAAGCCGGGTGTTGTACTCGATGAGACAAACTTCCACCGATTTTCAATGAAGTACTCGACCCTTTTTGAGGCGAAAATTGGAGCTGAGAGCGTATACGAACTATTTAAAAACATTGATGTCACACAACTGCGTGATCGACTAGAAAAAGAACGAGAAACAGCAGGTGCGGCAGAGCGAACAAAGCTTGATAAGCGACTGTCCCTTATCCGAGGAATGCTTCACGCAGGAGTGCGACCGGAATGGATGTTCCTATTGAACATTCCTGTAATCCCACCAGCGCTTCGCCCTATGGTTGCTTTGGAGGGTGGACGGCATGCCTCATCAGACCTCAACGACCTCTATCGACGTGTGATCAACCGAAACAATCGTTTGAAGAAACTGATTGATATTATGGCTCCTGATGTGATCCTTCGTAACGAAAAACGAATCCTTCAAGAAGCTGTCGATGCACTGATTGATAACTCTATTCGACACGGTAACACAGCGTACTCAGCAATGAGTCAGGCACAGCGTCGACCTTTGAAGTCACTTTCTGACTACCTGAAGAGTAAGCAGGGGTATTTCCGACAGAACTTGCTTGGAAAGCGTGTTGATTACTCAGGACGTTCTGTGATTGTGATCGGTCCTGACTTGGAGCTTGACCAGTGTGGCTTGCCTAAGCACATGGCGCTTGAGTTGTTTCGACCATTTGTGATTGCGCAACTGCTCTCGCAAGAGCTTGCATACAACATTCGTGGAGCGGGACGCCTCATTGAAGATGGAGTTCCTGAAGTATGGGCAATTCTTGAAAACGTGATTGAGCATAAACATGTCCTCCTCAACCGTGCTCCGACACTTCACCGACAGGGTATCCAGGCTTTCCGACCAGTACTGATTGAAGGAAATGCGATTCAGGTACATCCACTTGTGTGTAAGGCCTTTAACGCCGACTTCGACGGTGACCAGATGGCGGTACACGTACCACTTTCTGATGAAGCTCAGATGGAAGCTAGGGAAATGATCTCAGCAAACAAGAACGTCCTAAAGCCGGGGAGCGCTGAGCCGGTAGTGTCTGAGTCACTCATGGATATGGCACTGGGAGCTTTCTGGATGACAAAGATTGTAGATAAAGCGCACGGTGAAGGAAAGTATTTCAGTTCGCCAAACGATGCTATTAATGCGTACGATTTTGGAGTTATCGACTTCCGAGCAAAGATCAAAGTGCTTGCGACTGACACGCCAAAGTACGCACACTTCGAAGGGCAGTTGTTTGAAACATCAGTTGGACGACTTCTGTTCAACTCAGTTTTGCCAAGCAGCCACAAGTTTGTGAACGATGTAGTGTCGCAACGAGATCTCTTTGCGGTTGTTATCGATTTGATTGATGACCATGGTATTGATATTGTTCCGGGCGTTGTAAACAAGATCAAGAAATTTGGTTTCAAGTACGCAACACAGTCAGGAACCACATGGGGGATTGATGAAGTGAAAGTCCCTGAAGAAAAAGCTGCTATTGTTAAAAAAGCACGTGACGCGGAGGCGATTGTTCGAGGGCACTTTGAAGACGGACTTCTTGCACGCGAGGAACGAAGACGAATGATTATTGAGATCTGGCACAATGCAAAATCAGAGATTGAGGAGGTAATTCCAACTCACATGGATGAAGATGGTTCAGCGTACGACCTGTGGAAGTCTGGAGCTCGAGGAAGTATGCGACAGATTGCTCAGATGGTTGGTATGAAGGGACTGATGGTGAACACGCGAGGTGAAACCCTTGAGTTCCCGGTACTTTCTTCGATGAAAGAGGGTATGACACCTATTGAGTACTTCAATACAACACACGGATCACGTAAAGGACTTGCCGACACAGCGCTTCAAACTGCGAAAGCAGGGTACCTTACACGTCGACTCTTCGTTGTTGCGCAGGATGCGATTGTAACTGAAGAGAATTGTAAGACAAAACAAGGTACTCAGATCGGACGTCTTTCAGCTTCCGGTATTGAGATTGCATTTAGTAAAGCTATTAAGGGACGAGTACTAGCGGAAGACGCTGTAGACAGCAAAGGCAATGTTATTTTCAAGAAAGGACATATGCTTTCACGTCGAGACGCTGTTGCTGTTGAGGCTACAACCTGTGAGTTTGTAATTGTACGATCACCAATGACTTGTGACACACTTCGAGGAGTATGTCGGAAGTGTTACGGTATCGACCTGACAACAAACCTCCTTGTAGATATTGGAGAGGCTGTTGGTACTATTGCAGCCCAAGCTATTGGAGAGCCTGGAACGCAGCTTACGATGAATACGAAACACTTAGGAGGTACATCAGCCGCCGGTGGAGACGTTACGCAAGGTCTTCCTCGAGTTGAAGAAGTCTTTGAGAAACGACTGCCGAAAGTACCAGCTTTGATCTCAAAGACTAATGGTGTTGTTACTGACATTCGTCGAGAAGGGAAGGAAAGAGTAATTGTGGTTACTCCAGAAAAAGGCGCGAAGTATGCTAAGAAGACGAGTGATAGCCTTGAGTATGAAGTGAGTTTCCGTCGAGTTACAACTGTTTCTGTTGGAGACGACGTTACTGAGGGGCAGCTTATGACAGATGGTTCTGCATATCTTCCAGACTTATTTAAGTACGGAGGAAAGGAAATCACACAGGACTACATCATTTCTGAAATTAACAAGATCTATGAGTTGCAGGGTGTGACTATTTCTCGAAAGCACATTGAGCTTATTGTGAAGCAGATGATGAGTCGAGTTAAGGTAACTGAGCCAGGTGACACACACTTCACACCGGGTGATGTTGTTGAAGAATGGATCTTCGTTGGAGCGAATGATAAAGTGAAAGCAGATGGGGGTGAAACAGCAAAGGCTGACAAGCTCATCATGGGTATCACTGAGACATCTCTCTCACGAAAGAGTTTCCTTTCCGCAGCATCATTCCAGAACACAACACGTGTGTTGATCAATGCAGCAGTGCGAGGAAGTGAAGACAATCTCGCAGGATTGATGGAAAACGTAATTATTGGAAGTCTGATCCCGGCGGGGTCTGGGTTCAAGGGGTCCAAGAAGTACGACATGATCAAAGCCATGTCTGACGAAAACACGTAGTTCACTTCATCTGCTTCGTTGGAACTGCAGTTTGCTCACTCAATGCACTAGTACGTCCGTCTTACAGACGCTGTACACCTTGTCCATATTTCTTTCCAAGTATTCAAGAAATATTAGGCAAGGTCTTGCGAAAGTCTCCCAGACTTTCTCACCTCGCACTGCATCCAATTCTGAAATTTCTAGATCATCGAAAGATGGGTTGAGGTGGTAAAACAGAACAAAGAAAAGGCCGGGACTAAAGCCCCGGCCTTTTCTTGCGTTAGTGTACAATTAATCCGTATGATATACGTATTTATTTTTGTCTCTGTAATAATCCTTGTTGCTCCCATATACTTGTTTAAAGTGATCGCAGCAAAGCTATTAGCACGAGCTATATCGTTTGGTAATGCGTTCAAGACACTCCTGCTATATTCCGTTAGTGTCGGTATTGTTTCAGTACTTCTTACGATGAGTTTGAGTAAACTTGTGCCGGACGTATCTGACATAGTGGGGCTCATTCTCGCTGGAGCATTATTCGTTTTTTGGATTCATAGACTGTATTCACCGGTGACACTAAAACAAAGCATCAAACTTGGTGTAGTGTATTTTTTTGCAACCCTAATTTTAACGCTAGTGACTGTAGTGCCGTTTAGGCTATTTATAGCTGAGCCGTTCATAGTCTCTGGTTTATCAATGTCACCTACGTATGAGCAGGGCGCGTATATAATTATCAACAAATTGGATCGGTCATTTGCAGTGAGTGATATTGTGATATTTAGATTTCCAGACGACGAATCCAAGTTTGCTATTAAACGAATTGTTGCAGTTTCTGGAGACCGTGTGCGTATTGCCGATGGTGGGGTGTATGTTAATGAATCATTACGCGATGACACGTATGTAGTAGGGGACACTGTTGGAGATACTGACGTTGTACTTGATGATAACGAATATTATCTGTTGGGTGACAATAGAGAGTTCAGTCGAGACTCACGTGATTTCGGTCCTGTAAGCAAAGAATTGATACTCGGCAAACCCAGTTTGTTTTAGCTTGTCTGTAACAGAGTTACAGTATCTGGATACTGTAAAACCGCCTTTTTCTAACACGAAAACACCGTTTAATGTTCAATCAACATACACAACGTTATATATCATCAATGATATCAAAATCCCCATTCAGTAAGCGTACATAGGGGTATATATCATCAATGATATATAACGTCGAACTACCAAACTCATTTCTATATCATTAATGATATAGAAAGTAACAGTACTAAATTTGTTTACATATCATCAATGATATAAAAATGGGGAATAGTTTCGATATCATTGATGATATGGGGATGTTATTTGCTAATGCGGGTGAGTAATTCTTCGGCTAGATTGAAGAGGAGGAAATGGGCGGGATATTTTTTGCGGAGGCCGGTGAAGCTTGTTGGGTCGATATATTCTTTTGAGATTTTCTTTTGTTTGGGTTTGCGTTCTGTTGTTGTTTGTTCAAAATCTTTGAGTGCTTGATCGAAGTTGGGGACTTGTCCCGAGAGCCATGTACGAGTTCGGGTAAATGTATTTGGGCTTACTCCTAACCTGTAACGGATTTTAGCCTGTGTTTCTCCTGCAAGTATCATCTGTGCAATGAGAATACGTCTTCCGATGGTGATTTTTTCGCTCTCGGTAAGTAATTCATCAACAAAAGAAACAGCGGAGTGTTTGCCGCTCATGTTTTCGGCGCAGGCATACAAAGATTCCAGTACGATCTTCTTCTCATGTGGATTCAATTTCTTCACACTTTTACTCATACACAAATAGTTATCTATAAGAAAGTCATTATATCATCAATGATATATAGAAAAATGTGGCACTTTTGATATCATCAATGATATATAAAAGTGTGTAGTGGTTATATATCATTGATGATATATAAACTTGGTGTCATTGCAATGGAATTAATCGTACTAACTATTTTTGTATTAAAAACGAAAAACAGCGCTGTGCCGTAATCCGACCAGCGCTGCGTATAGATTTGTACTTAAGAACTGCGCTGGTCGGACTGGTTTACCCGGGTGGTTCGTCGCCCTACTCGCTCTCTGTAGGGCGGTTAACCATTAGTAGTTTGATATCAGGATCGTCTCCGGGGTTAACCCGAAAGAAAATCGCATCAATGGGGTGCGTGCCAGCCTCCTGTAATGTGAATTTTTCTTTATATGTATCTGCGACCTCAAGAAGCAACGCTATCTGGTCCTGCTGGGATTGCTCAGGGTTCAGGAACCACTTCACCAATTGAATCCTCGTTCCTCCAGTTGTCGTCACTGTGATAAATCGTCCTGATCCTTTATGAAGCAACCGATAGTCTTCACACCCAACCGAATCGGACGGGACACTCTCTGGCGTGACATCGTGCTTCCTGTCTGAGTCACGGGTAATAGTGAGTAGATGCAATCTAAGTCTCCTTTCATTATCCGACCGCGAAGGATATCTTCGTGGCATTGGATGAGTGCATTATCTGTGAAATATGAAGAAAGTCAATGGTTGTGCGCTAGATCGACAAATCGCGTATACTAGGGTCAATATGGCTTCGGGGGATTCGGTTCAGATGATTAAAGAGCGGCTTTCTATAGTTGATGTGGTTTCGCCGTATGTGGAGTTGCATCAGGCGGGGAAGCATATGAAGGGGAAGTCGCCGTTTGTGAATGAGAAAACGCCGTCGTTTATGGTTTCACCCGACCGAGGGATGTACTATTGTTTCTCGAGCTCACAAGGGGGTGACATCTTTACGTTTGTGCAGACGATGGAGGGGGTTGATTTTAAGGAGGCTTTGAAGATTTTGGCGGAGAAGGCGGGAGTTGAGTTGGTTGCTGAGGATCCGAAGAAAAGAACAGAGCGGGAGACGGGGTATGTTGTACTCGATAGCGCCACATCATTCTTTGAGGAAAAAGGACGTGAAAGCAAAGAGGTTGGCACGTATCTTACAAATCGGGGTGTTACACCTGAGACAATCGCCAAGTGGCGAATTGGGTATGCTCCAGGGCCGCCCAATGGTGGGTGGCGAGAGCTTCGCGCGCATCTTTCAGGTGAGAAGAAATATACTGATGCACAGATGCTTAGTACAGGTTTGATAAAGGGTGGCGTAGACGGCAAAGAACCGTATGATTTGTTTCGAGACCGCATTATGTTTCCATTGTTTGATGCGGGAGGAAAGGTGATTGCGTTTTCAGGCAGAATTCTTGAGAAAGACTCTGAGGCTCCGAAGTATGTAAACTCACCTGAGACCAATTTTTTCAATAAATCAGAAGTGCTGTATGGCTATGATAAGGCGAAGCAGGGGATTCGGAAGTTTGATTTCTCACTGATTGTTGAAGGGCAGTTTGATGTGGTTTTGTGTCATCAAGCAGGGTACAGCAACACCGTAGCGGTTTCTGGAACGGGTTTGACCCAACAGCATGTAGGGCTTCTGCAAAGGCTCTCAAACCGTGTTGTGCTGGCTCTGGACGCTGACCGGGCCGGTATTGCGGCTGTAAAGCGTGCAGCTGATTTGATGCTCGTACGCGGGATTGATGTGAAGGTGGCGCATATTCCGGATGGGCAGGATCCGGCTGACTTGATCAAGGATGATCCGCAGAAATTTAAAGATGTGATTGGGAAGGCGACCCATGTGATCGAGTTTCTCCTGCTGGTCCTAAAAGATGAGGCAAAGGATGAACGGACATACAAGCTTCGAGCGCGTGATGAAATATTGCCATACATCCTCAAAATGCAGAATAAGATCGACGCTGAACATTTCCAGGGGGTGATAGCAGAAGCAATTGGCACAACCAAGGACGCGGTACAGCTGGAGGTGGCGCGACTCATTGAGCAGGAGCGAAATAAACCAACTGGCCCCGCCCCAGAAGAAAAGACAGTAGTGTCGAATGAGACCGCTCCTGCAAAAAGTTTTTCCCGTAAGGATGATTTACTAGAGCATGTTGTTGTCGCGTCAGAATTACTAGATACAAAAGATCGAGATATTGTCAGATCTGCCGTTGCGGACATTATGAAAGAAGATTTTTCTGTCATTAAAGATCGCATCACTCCTGAGCAGTCAAGTAAGCTTTTATTTAGTATGGAGTCTGAGACTGAAGGTAAAAAGCTGCGGTTTATTTTAGAAGAATTCAATGCAAATATTCACGAATTACGACTTTTGGTATTACGAGAAAAGCTCCGAGAACAAAAAGAACTGTTGTACGCTGCCGAAAGAGAAGATCAAGCAAAAACTGTCGAGACGCTACTTCAGAGCACTACAGAACTCCAGAAAGAACTCGCTAAAGCAAGCGTGCTAGTAGATATATTCGAAAAAGAAGAGTTTGAAAACCCAACGTAGAGGGTACGCCAATTGGTCAGCACTCAGTGTTGACCAATTGGCGCAAGATTTGCTGTGGACACTATAGAATATTGTTTATTTTTAACAAACTGTCCGACATCGGATGTCGGACAGTTTGGATGGGTGGGGTAAAAAATAGGGTGGTATTTTATAAGAATTGATGTATAGTTGTGCCAACAAGCCCAGCACCACTATATTGCATAAAAGTAAATAGTGGTACTGGGTAAAACTGTATTTATACAAATGCCAAAAAAAGTAGCAAAAACAACAAAAGTAGCAAAAAAAGCGGCTTTAAAATCCGCTAAAAAGGCAATCAAAAAAATAGCAAAGAAAGCTCCTAAAAAGGTAGCTTCAGCTAAAAAAACACCTGCCAAAAAGACTGCTGTAAAAAGCAAAAAAGTAGTGAAGAAAGCCGTAAAGAAGGTCGCAAAGAAAGCTGTTAAGAAAACCCCTGTAAAGAAAGCAGCTCCAAAAAAGGCTGTAAAGAAAGCTGCGCCAAAGAAAAAGAAGAAGCTCACCAAAGCACAACTTGACCTCGCGAAAAAGACAAAAGAACTCATGCAAATGGGTCGTGACCGAGGGTATGTTACGTACGATGAGATTCTGAAGTTTTTCCCTGTGATTGAAAAAGACGTGCCGCTTCTTGAGGATCTGTACGACAATTTCTCAATTGCAAACATTGATGTGCTGCAAAGCGGAGGATTTTTGGGAAGTAACAAAGAAGAGGAGCTTCTAGCAGCTAAAAACTCATACAAGCGAAATGATTCTGGATATGACTCTATTCAGATGTATCTGCGTGAGATCGGACAGTATCCGCTTCTAACAGCACTTGAGGAGCGTACACTGGCGAAGCGTATTGTTGATGGTGATGAGGAGGCGCGAAACCTACTTGCCCGGGCCAACCTCCGACTCGTTGTGTCTATCGCTAAGAAGTATGTTGGACGTTCGCCGGACCTGACACTCTTGGATCTTATTCAAGAAGGTAACTTAGGCCTCTTTAAGGCAGTTGATAAATTTGACTACACTAAAGGATTTAAATTCTCTACCTACGCAACATGGTGGATTAGGCAAGCAATCACGCGAGCGTTGGCCGACCAGTCACGTACAATTCGTATTCCGGTTCACATGGTTGAGACTATGGCGAAGTACAAGCAGGTCTCGCGACGTCTCGCTCAAGACCTAGGGCGCGACCCGATGCCAGAAGAGATCGCTACTGAAATGGATGTTGAGGTTGAGAAAATTTATCAAATTGAGAAGATTTCACAGGATACAATTTCTCTCGAGCTTCCCATTGGCGATGATGATGACCGATCACGACTTTCAGACTTCATCTCTGACGATAAGATCGTTTCTCCAGATCAGGAAGTTGCACACAGTATCCTTACTGATCAGATCACAGAAATTCTCGATACACTCTCTGAAAAAGAACGAAAGATTCTTGAGATGCGACACGGCCTCTTGGACGGCACGTACCACACACTTGAGGAAGTTGGAAAAGAGTTTGGTGTAACTCGTGAACGTATTCGACAGATTGAAGCAAAAGCACTTGAAAAAATCCGTCAGCATGAGAAGGCGAGGAGATTGAAAAGTTATTAGGGTTAGTCCGTAGTTGGTAGAAAGTAGTATGTAGTAATAAGAAAGCCGCCGTGTGGCGGTTTTCTCATTGCTAATTTTAAATTTTACAGTACAGTAGCAGTTGCTATAACTTGTTCTCAACCAGGAGATGATCATGACCAGCTGTCATCGTGAAATTGATATTTTGGTAGTAGGTGAGCCAGGTTCTGAGAGTGCAGCATTTGTGAAAGCTGCACTCGAAGAAAGAATTAATTCTGCGGTCTTAGTTTGGTCGTCGATGTTGTCAACGTCTCTCAGGATTGAGAATCAACTGTTTTTCCTTGGCGCAGGATTATTCCCGAGACGCTCTGTGTAATGACGTACTATGAGCCCACTGAGAGAGGTGTAAGAAAAGCAATCATTGCTGCTGGAATCGCTGCTCAGCAGATTATTTCATTTACTCCTAGTTCACGGCGAGATTTCCCCGATGTCGCGGCGCATCATATAATCCGCACCTATTATTGTGTCTAGAATTAAAATTGTATAGATCAGAAAGGCTCAAGCATGTTTGCTTGAGCCGTCGTTGTTCCCAGTCTCTTGTTTGGTACTTAGTGTGAGGTCGGGGCTTCCTCTGTTTGGACAGCTTCAGCGAGCAGGTCTGCTTCTGAGGTTTCAAACCATGGGGTTGCGATTGTAAGAGCTATAGTGGCAACGATAAGTCCGATGATCATTGTAGGTACACCTTGTTTCATCCAGTCGATGAATGAAATTGGATTGTCAGTCTTTTCAGACTTTGACACAACGATAACTCCAGCAGTAGATCCAATTGGTGAACCGTTTCCGCCGAATCCAACCCCAAATACCAGTGCCCACCAAAGTAGATCAATTGGCACACCTTGCGTACCCAAGTAGGCAATAATTGGAATCATCGCAACGGTAAGGGGGATGTTATCAACCAAAGCAGAGAGAATGGCGCTGGACCATAGAATGATAATCGCAGTCATAAGGAGGTTCTCGCTTGCTCCGGCAGTAAGGAGGTTTGCAAGTCGCTCTAAAACTCCAGCGTGCTCAAGACCTCCGACAATCACAAACAGTGAACCAAAGAACAGTAGTACTGACAGCTCACACTTCTCGAGCATTTTTTGAGGGTCGTGCTTAGGAGCGATAACCATAAGTGCCAACGCAGCACCGATCAGCGCAACCATTGCAGGAGCCAGATGGAAGTATCCGTGTGTGAAAAATAGGAAGATAACGAGCGCAAACACAAAGAGAAGTTTCTTGAGAATCTTAGGCTCCTTGATGGCTTGCTTTTCGTCCATTTTCATCAGTTGGTCTACGTTTTGTGGTTTTTGCGCTAGATCTTTTTTGAAGAGGAATTTAAAGAGTATAAGTGTAAAGACCCAGGTAACCAGTACAACTGGAAGTGCATGAATTAAAAAGTCATTAAAAGAGAAGGCCGCTGCTGAACCAATCATGATGTTCGGTGGGTCTCCAATTAAGGTTGCTGTACCACCAACGTTAGATAAGAGTGCTTCAGCCATCAGAATTGGCGTCGGGTTGATCTTCAGCATCTCAGCGATGATGATCGTGATTGGTACGATCAAGATGATCGTGGTGACGTTATCTAGAATCATTGACAGGACTGCAGTGATTGCTGAAAGCGCAACCATAAGCTTCCACGGACTCCCTCCGGTCTTTTTCGCGGTCCAGATACCTAAATATTGAAAGGCCCCTGTTTGTTCGAGCATCCCAACCAAAAGCATCATACCGAAGAGCAGTCCTAGTGTGTTGAAGTCGATGACTCCCAGTAATTGGTCTGGATGGTAGAAATCAAAATACATTCCAGCTAAGACCATAGTCATGGCCCCAAAAAGACCAACAACCGTTCGATGGATTCGTTCGGTGAGTATAAAAAAGAATGTCACTCCGAAAATTACTAATGCGATGAGTTCTGTCGTTTCCATAGTCGTTGATTGTGTTCAATAAAAAAGCCAGGTACACTCACGTGCCTTGCTTGTCTTAGATTAATAATTTATGCAGAGTCCTTAATTCCGAGGAAGTTGCCAATGATGTGTTTTAGGCCCTGGCGTGAAATGATACCAACCGGACGTCCGTCCGTATCAACTACTGGGATTCGTCCGCGCTGATGCGCGATTGCGGTAGCTGCAACGGCCATAAGCCCGTCATCCATTTCAACAGTGCTGAAGTCGTGAGACATGAAGAATTGCACTTGCTTTTCTTGGGTGTCTTTTACAGCTTCTTTAAACATATCTTCGGTTGCGAAGTGCGCTGCAATGCTGTCTCCATCGAGATATTCAGGGACAATAGCATCGAGTAGATCAGCAACACTCACGACCCCAACGAGTAAACCATCCGTGTCGGTTACGAGAAGTGTGTTTGTTTGCTTTTCAATCATTGCACCGATGGCTTGTGTAAACGAGGCCTCTTCGGATATGGTGACTGCTTCTTTGAGAATATCTTTTACTTCCATATAATATGATTATACACCTCATTCTGATAAAATCGAGAGGTTCTCGAAGGTTTCATAATAGTGTAATGGGACGCATAATACTCTTCTTTTGCTATTTGTATAGACTGATTATGCACAGTGATATACTGTACAAGATATGTCAAAACCCAATGAAATCGGAGACTCTGTGAGCACTGCGTTTAGTGAAGCTTATTCACAACTTAATGCAGCTCAAAAACAGGCTGTGGATACAATTGAAGGACCTGTCATGGTCGTAGCGGGTCCCGGTACAGGAAAGACACAAATTCTAACGTTGCGCATAGCGAATATACTTTTGCGGACAGATATTGCCGCTTCGAATATCCTCGCGCTTACGTTTACCGAAAGTGGGGCCAAGGCAATGCGTGAGCGATTACGACGGTATATTGGTGCGGATGCATATCGGGTCAATATTTTCACCTTCCATGGTTTTTCAGAGTTTCTGATTCGAAGTTATCCTGACGCGTACACGAAAGTAATTGGTGGTAGGCCTGCGACTGAGCTTGAGAAGATCGAGTGTATTGAGACAATCCTTGAAAATACAGAGATAAAAATTTTGCGTCCAGCTGGTGACCCATCGTACTACATCAATCATATACTTCGCATGTTAGGTACTCTCAAGCAGGAGTATCTCACCCCAGACTTGTTTGCAGACGTGATTGCGCAACAAGATACTGAGCTACTTGGAATTGAAAAAATTCATGTAAAAGGAGCCCATAAGGGTAAGGTTCGAGGCGAGTACACCAAAAAAGAGAAGGGTATTGAGAAGAATCGTGAACTTCTATATATCTACCGTCAGTACGAAACTCTTCTGAAAGAGCAGCATTTATATGACTTTGAAGACATGATTGTGGAGACGGTAAAGGCCCTGCAAGATAACGAAGATATGCTTCGTGATCTTCAGGAAACCTACCAGTATCTTTTGGCTGATGAACACCAGGACGTTAATGGATCGCAAAATCGCATTCTTGAATTACTGGCTTCCTATCATGAAAGTCCTAATATTTTTGTTGTAGGAGATGAGAAGCAGGCAATCTATAGATTCCAAGGTGCATCACTGGAGAACTTTCTTTATTTTGAAGAGAAGTTCCCGAACACGACGACGATAGCACTCACTGAAAGCTATCGGTCGGGACAGATGGTACTTGATGCCTCGCATAGTCTCATTCATATAGATGAAGGGCCTGCTGCAGCACTCCGTGTTCCGCTTACGTCCGCGCATACATTTTCTGCAGTAGTAGAGCAGCGACATTTTTCGCATGAAGTTGTTGAAGATGCATGGATACGCACGAGTGTGCAAACGGCAATTGAGACAGGAACGCAGCCGCAAGAAATAGCGGTTATTGTGCGTACAAATAGGGAAGTAGAGCAGATTGCATTATTGCTGCGCAAACATGGGGTACAGGTGCATGCGAGCGCTGATGGAGACGTGTTGTCGCATCCAATTACGCACAGTGTTCTGAGTATCATGAGTGCGATTGTGGAAACTAGGCACGAACGCTCGTTGTTCACTGTGTTACACGGCTCATATTGGGGTGTCTCTAAGAATGATTTGGTGAAGATCGTCAGCGCACAAAGATATGGTACGACACTCCTTGAGATTATCTCAGATGAGCAGAAGCTTTCTGAAATTGGTGTGCACGACAGTGATGCTGTAGTACGTGTGACGAGAGTTCTGGAAGCTGCTCGCAGTAAGGAAGCGACCGACGCGCCACATCGCGTTTTAGAATTTGTATTACGTGAAAGTGGATTTCTGGACCATGTGATAGCCACTGATCCTTTTGAGGGTACGCGCGTGCTGCGACGAGTCTATGACGAAATTGAATCTATGGTTACTCGCGATAATTTGGCAACTCTTACAGATGTCAGTGCAGCATTCAAGAAAAGTGCCGAATACAAACTTCCGATTAACGCACCATTTATAGCAACAAGCACGCAGGCGGTGCAGGTTATGACAGCTCACAAGTCTAAAGGCCTGGAGTTCGACACTGTCTTGATCCCTCATGTGACTGATTCACAGTATGGCGGATCAAAGAAGCGATCATACTTTGATATTCCACTGACGAAACATATCGACGTATCTACACTTGATGAGCTTGATGATGAGCGTAGGCTTTTATATGTTGCCATGACTCGCGCAAAAAAGAGTCTGTGCATGTCGTCTTCGGCAACTAATGCGCTTGGGAAAGAGCTAGCCCCGTCTCGACTCTTTGAGGACATCGATGATGCCTATTGTGTTACGTGCACTACTATTGCAGAAGAAGATGCGTATAATCCTGTATCTAGTTTGGCTCAGTCACACCCTGCACCAAAAATTGAAATTGAATTTCTCAAGAAGGTATTGTCTGAGCGTGGACTTTCAGCTACTGCATTGAATAATTATTTGAAAAGTCCGTGGGATTACTTCTATCGCAATGTGTTGCGCGTGCCTGAGGTACAGCCGTTGCATATGCAGTTTGGCACAGCGATGCATAACGTGATGGAGAAAGTAACGGCATTCCACACAAGAGAACAGAAACTTTCTACTGATACAGAGATACAAAAACTTTTAGAGCAAGAGCTCTCTCGTTTGCCAATCTCTAAAGAAGAGTATGTTCGCAGACATGAACGGGGCCTAGAGGCATTGCATGCTTATATCCAGCATACGGCTCCTTCGTATCCAAAGAAAACTTCTGAAGAGTTTAGTGTGCGAGTAACTATGGATACAGGCATTCCTGAATTTCCCGAGTTGATACTTACTGGTAAACTCGACAGATTAGATTTCGATAGTGACGGAAACGTTGTGCGAGTTATTGATTACAAAACAGGGAAGCCGAAGACCCGAAATGTCATCGAAGGGAATACCAAAACCTCTGATGGAGGATATAAGCGCCAGCTTACATTTTATGCATTATTGTTAGAGTTGTACGGTGATGAACGATATGCCTGTAGAGAAGGAGTTCTTGCGTTTCTTGAGCCGGACAGTAAAGGAGTGATTCATGAAGAAGCGTATACCATTACTGATGATGAAATTGCTGCGTTGCACACTGAGATCATTGCTGTAGTGAAGGAAATTATTTCTGGGAAGTTTCTCGGGGAGCCCTGTGATCCTAATGTGTCCGATTATTGTGATTTAGTCACTATGTTGGTGGGGGATTAATAATACAAAAGACCGGCAACTGTGTTGCCGGTCTTTTGTATTGGACGCACGGTCTATTGTGCGACACTACCTCCGTCTAGTTGTGCGAGGAGATTATCGATCATTGTCTTCACAACTTCAAACGGCTGGGCGCCATTTATAGGTGCTTGCTGACCACCTACCATCACAATGGTGTGTGGTGTACCACGTCCTCCAATAGCAATTGCGTTTGTGAAATCTTCCTCAACTTCGCCTTTTGTCTCACCACTTTCAAGACATGAGTTGAACGCATCAAGTTCTACACCCGATGCAACCGCGAAGTCTGGAATAAGTACTGGGTTTGTCTGTGCATTAGTTTCCCTCTCTCCAAATATGAGATCAGAAAATGACCAAAATGCGTCGTTGCCACCGAGCTTCGCAACACACTCTGCAGACTGTGCGATGCGAGGTGCATTCGGGTGTAGTTGTTCAAGCGGGAAGTGTCGATACACCCACGCAACTCGACCATCCTCACCATACTCTTCCATCACTTGATTCATAGTTTCGTGGAAGTTTTTACAAAATGGGCAGTCATAGTCAGAGTACTCAACAAGTACCAACTGTGCGTTTGGATTCCCGCGGATGTGGTCGTCTTCAGTCACTGGATTAATCGCTTCGGGTGAGCCTTGTTCTGTAGGGCTTGGTGTGTCTCCAATGTTTGGCATTACAACAGGAGCGCCTGCACCTTTTCCACTAAAGAATATTGCAGCTGCAATAAGTCCGAATCCTAGAATAATAGAAATGGGTATAGCTAATGATTGTGTTTTCTGTACTCCAGTATTTTGATTTGATGTAAATTGAGTTTCTTCCATGACAATTATTGTTACTTTATTTTATGTAGGGTACATCATATCATATTGTACATACTCAGATTATTACTCTGCGTGGTATAATCGCCAATAAATCTATATGGGAGTTTTTGAAGCAATAGCACTGGGTGTGGTTCAGGGTTTAACAGAGTTTTTGCCTGTATCTTCAACAGGTCACCTCATCCTCGCACGCGAATTGTTTCACGTTGACGATAGTTATGCGCTTGCGTTCGATGCGATTTTGCATTTAGCAACCGCAGCAGCAGTCATTGTCTATTTTTGGAAGGATATTTTGGTGCTGATCAACACTGCGCTGCGTAAGCTAAGCCGTTTGCCAGTTAATCAGTCTGATCTGACACTTCTGTATGCAATCTTGATTGGTACGATTCCAGCCGTTGTCCTGGGTCTGTCATTCGAGTCTATGATGGAAAGCTATTTTAGACACCCTTTGCTGGTAGCTCTTGTGCTTATCGCCGGATCTATCTTTTTTATGTATGCAGAGTGGGTATACATGCACAACCATCAAGCAAATGATTTGACTGTAAAAAAGGGTTTTAAAATTGGTTTGTTTCAGTCGTTGGCGCTGATTCCAGGCATGTCACGATCAGGATCAACCATAGCAGGAGCCATGTTGCTTGGTTTTACCAGGAGTGAGGCAGCTCGTTTTGCTTTTTTGCTTGCGGTCCCGGTTATCCTTGGTGCAGGGATGAAAAAGCTTTTGGAGCTTATTGTGAGTGATGTGGGGGTAGAGTGGACTGCTGTTGGGGTGGGAGCAGTCACAGCATTCCTCACAGGTCTGTTTGCCGTCCATTTCATGATTTCATTTGTCCGCAAACACACGCTTTGGCCGTTTATTTGGTATAGGATCATTCTTGCTGCTTTTGTTATCTTTGTTGTGCTTTACGGTTAGAACGGCAAAGAATGGGTCATTGAGGAGTCTTCTTTTTGAGTCCATCGTGAGGTATCTATTGGGATGTCTTTTTTGCGGTAGCCGTCTTTGAATTTCACGTGACCGTGTTCCATAGCGTACTCGAATACTTTCTTAGTCACTTTTACGTCTTGTTCGCAGTATTTCTTGATCTCATCAATTTTTCCTTCACGAAACCAACGAACAGCTTGTAGGCCATCAGCGGATTTCTTAGCTCCCACAGTGGCCTGCGCCACCGAATCAAGGCGTAGACGCCGCCCGAGCGATTCCCGTATATCATCAAGCAGATCAATACTCTTAATGTGTGTTAAGTCTCCTGGATAGTATTTATTCAAAAGGGGAATGTCAAAGTGGTTACTGTTGTATCCAACAAGCGCATCTGCTTTCTCAAATATCGGCCACAGTTCATGTAGGTGCTCATGATCTACTGTAGTGTATTTTTCTGTTTCGCTGTCGTAGAGAGAAACCACACTAATATCCAAAGCTGTTGGGTCATTTGACCCAACGTCCTGAAAAATATTCTGTGTTTCTATATCAAAGACAATGTACCGCATATCGTGTAGTTGCTAATTTAAAGTTGTTTATGTTCGCGGTTTGTAGTGTTCATGAGGTAGCATCTCTATTATGCATGATACACAGCATGGCTTCCTACAACGAGCAGTACTACCTCATTTTCAGATACGTATTCAAACAAAATGCGTATCTTGTAATTTACAGAGAAACTATAACATCCACGAAACTTTCCTTTGAGTTTGTGTGGTTTAAGTTGGGGATGCTCAGGATCAGTTTTGAATAGTTCAATTTTTTCAATCACTTCTTCTTGCAACTTTGGATCGAGACGTTTTAAGCGTCTTATAAATGATGGTTTATAGTGAACTTTCATACTATATTAGATTTTCTTCATCAGCTCGCGAAGGTCGCCCTTTAGCGTCGGTTCGTTCTGTGCTTGCAGCACCGCCTGTACCGCTTCTTCTTCAGCCAACAGGTCGAGTGCTGATCGCACGACAGCAGCTTTATTTGAACCTCGTTCCTTAGCGAGTTTAGTAACAAACTCTTCAAGATGAGCTGGCAAGGGGACTGAGATAGTAGTCATATAATTAATGTATTATAAAGTAATATGATAATATCATACTTTCGCAAGGTCGTTGTGTCAAGAGTCCATGCTAGGGGATTCTCCAAAAACCTTCTGCAGTAACATGGATTAACTAAAGTAAGGGGTTAAACCCCTTACTTTAACAATGACAAACGACGTATCCTATCGGGGAGGGGATTAGTTGGTGAGTTGAGCTATAAGTGTGTCTAGCGTCCCGGATTCTTCAGTTTCTTCAATAAGATTTTTTAGTGTGTAGTTTTGTGATTTGATCTCATCTTCGCCGAGTACCAGAACGTATTCAGCTAATGCGTCACTGGCAGCAGATATTTTCTTGCCAACTTTTCGATTTGATATGTCCACAGAAACACTCATGCCAGCATCACGGAATGCTTTTGCGATTTTTTGTCCTTCGAGGTTAAACTCGGTATCTGTAGGAATGACCATAAGTGACGGGGAAGTAATGTTGGAAGTCAGTAGATCATTGCTTTCAAGGAAGTTACGGAGTGTCACGTCACCAAATCCAAACCCAACTCCTGTAATCGGCTCACCACCACCCGCCTGTCCGGCAGGCAGGAACATCTCTGTAAGGTTGTCGTAGCGCCCTCCGCCCATCATTGAGCGATTGTTCTCAGGATTCTTGTCAAAGATTTCAAAGACAGTTCCTGTGTAGTAGTCAAATCCACGCACAATTGAAGGGTCGTGTACTGCGTTAGTAATGCCAAGTTCTGAAAGTGCATCTAGTACATCGGATACTTCTTTTGGGGTCGAATCGGGAAGTGCGAACTCACCACCTGCAGCCTCAGTTAGTTTCGTCGCAAACTCTTCTTCTGACATCTTGGCTTTTTTATCAATGATATTGGTCACAGCTGCAATTGTCTCCGAGTCTGTGATTCCTGATGTTTCAAAGTGCGCGTCAAGCGCCTTTCTGCTGTTGATCCTCACTTCGAACATGTCAGAATCAGCCCCAAAGTTTATAAATATCTGATGTGCAAGTGCTATCAATTCAACATCAGCAGACATGTGTTCGGCACCAAAAATATCGCAATTCAATTGCCAGTGCTCGCGCAAGCGCCCTCGCTGCATACGTTCGTATCGAAACAGATTTGGAATTGAATACCACCGAACAGGGAAGGAGAGCTCTCTATGCTTGCCTGCGATCATGCGCGCAACAGACGGTGTCATTTCAGGGCGAAGTGTCACCTCACGATCACCTCTGTCAGTAAAGGTATACGTCTGCTCATTGACCATCTCTTCATTTACCGCTCCTTTGCTTCTATACAGGGCTGACGGCTCAAGAATCGAAGCATCATACCGTTCAAACCCAAAACTCTCAGCAGTCTTACTCCACACATCAAACATATACTGCTGCACTGCCATATCCTCCGGATAAAAATCCCGCACACCTTTGTATGGATCAGTTGATAGCTCTTTGTTAGATTTGTTCATCCTGTCAGAAAAATTAAGTATGTATTAACTATATACGACCATGCGATCAGTTACAAATATCTATCGGTGCGCGTGTTAGTGTTGGGTTTCAAGTTTTCCCTATAGACAAATACTTCTTTAAATATCACAACATAATATCATCAATGATATAAAGAAATCCGAGAATGTAACAGTGGGTAGTGGGTTTTATATCATCAATGATATCAAAATGTACGCAACAGTCTCTATATCATTGATGATATGGGCA
>JBLHGD010000001.1:0-51128 GCA_047616585.1 Candidatus Azotimanducaceae bacterium | reverse complement strand
ATGGTTAGAAAATGTGATGCAATATATGCACTTGATTCGGTCAGTGTCGGTTTGCCAGCGCTGTTAGTGAGCTACCTTACTCGAAAACCATTTCTTATACGATTAGGAGGTGATTATGCCTGGGAACAAGGACGCATTAGATTTGGGCTCGCAATGTCACTCGATGAGTATACGGCGGACACCTCTGGTAGGCCGATCATGGTGCGCGTTCTTGCTCGTATACAAAGTTTTGTAGTGTGTCGAGCTCAATTGGTAATTGCGCCAAGCGAGTATCTCAAAAAAATTATTAGTACGTGGGGAGTGCGCACTGAAAAGATAAAGGTTGTGTATAGCGCTTTGTTCCCACTGCCGGTTACTGAGACACAAGAAGTCTTGCGCAAGCGTTTGGAATACAACGGACCTGTATTAATAACCGCAGCTCGGCTTACTCCATGGAAAGGAGTAAGCTCCCTTATTGAAATGGTTGCGAAACTCGAACAGGAAATTCCAGACCTTGTGCTGGTAGTTGCGGGTGACGGCGAAGCAAAAGAATCGCTTGAGCGTAAGGCAATGGAGTTGCGCGTAGCCCATAGGGTACGTTTTGTGGGTCGCTTATCAAAAGAGGCACTCGGAGCTGCAATTAAGGGCGCTGACGCGTTTGTGTACAATACTTCTTACGAAGGTTTACCGCATCAGCTTCTGGAGGTTATGGAGTTGGGAATACCGATTGTCACCACAAACATAGCCGGTAATCGTGAGATTCTTACTGACGGTGTGCATGCGCTTTTGTGTGATCCAAATGACCTTGATTCACTCTCTCTTGCGGTTAAGCGTATCTTAGAGAGCGAGCATTTGCGTACACAACTGACGCAAAATGCGCGCGTTCGTTCTCGAGAGTTTTCAAAGGAAGTTGTGAGCAAGGAATTGACACAGATTTTGCATGAAGTTATACGATAACGGGGAGTACATATCAATTTCACACATATAAAGCGTATATAATAGAAGGACAAAAGCATGAAGTTAGAAAAAACGATACTTGAAAAACAGCACGACGAACTTTGGTATGACCAGGCAAAGCGTTCTGAGGCAACGCTCAATGATATTCTTGACGCGGGTACGCCAGAAGAAATAAAAAAGCGTGAAGCAAACCTTATCCCTGTTGCGGAAGAACTTACGGGAGAGCATATATTACAGAAGAACGGAGATCGAACGATGTCACGTATCTTATTTGTTACTCGTGACGTCGCGTTTTTAGAGAAAAATAGTATGTCGATTAGAACGCTCCTGCCGCTTGCAAACTTTTTCGATGAAATGCACATCATGGTGTTGGTTCCGCTTAGAGATTTCCAAAAACCTAAGCGTATTGTTGGAAATGTATGGGTGTATGGTGTCACTGCACAGCTGTGGTGGATGTTGCCGTTCGCGGCAGTTACCAAGGCGAAAGAACAGCTTGTGTTTAACGGCAGTTTCCGTCCAGACCTTATTGTTGCGCTCGATCCATTTGAGTCTGGTCTTGCAGCTTATAATATTTCACGTGAGTTCCATCGTCCATTTCAGGTACACATTTTTCAGAATTTTTATAAAGATTCATATACAAAACAAGAGAAGGGAAATGTATGGCGTAGAAAAATTGCAGATTATGTACTGAAACGCGCACAAAGCGTGCGTGTAAGTACACAAGCACTTAGGGATACGCTCAAACAGAAATATACTTCTGTTTCAGACATCTCAATTCTGCCACAGTTCCATAACTTCAAAATGCTTATTGATGCAAAACCATCGTTTGATGTGCATGAAAAATATTCAGACTTTGTGTTTACTATCCTTGCGTTTGGACCGCTCACTTCAGACAGTCATTTGCATGATACCTTTTCAGCGCTAAATGATGTATTACATAATCCAAAAATAGGCCTCATCATTATTGGAGACGGGCCAGCAAAAAAGCTCTTTGAAGAGAAAGTTGAATTGTTAGGAGTTAAGAAGAACGTAATTTTTTTATCATCAACGAATGATCTTACATCGTATCTTAAAACCGCAGATGTGCTTATACAAACAGATGTCTCAAATGAAGGAGAAGAGATTGTCTTTAAGGCGGCAGCTGTGGGCCTTCCGATGATTATGTATGAAACCGATACGCGTGTTGATTTATTCGAGGATGGTGTGTCAGCGACTTTGTGTGCAGTGGGGGATGTGCACACACTGGCGCAATATGTTGCAGCATTTCTCAATAACACCGGGCTTCGGATGCAGTACAAAGCAGCTGCACAGGATGTAGTGAAAACAAGACTGCAAGAGGACGAGGTTACCTATTACCGTTCGTTTCGTGATAGCATTGAGCTCGCATTTGGATCAGTAAATAAGACAGAAGATAATGGAAAGACGTAATATTCTATCGATCGGAAGGGACTCATCAGTTGCTGAAGAAGGATCTCAGCTATATAAGCGTTTTGTTATGTATGATTCGTATCATTCATTTACGCATATTGTAATTAACGTGGGTCAGAGGAAAGAAATCTCAATCGGGCAAAGCACAGTTATTATTGCTGGAGGGAAGTCACTTGTCACAGCGTTTTTAAACGGTTTTTTTGAGGCAAACAAACAGGCGAAACAAAATTCATTTACACTTGTGACGACACAGGATGTGTTGTATGCAGGCGTAACAGGATATGTCGTTTCCCGTTTGCACAAATTAAAGTTGTATGTGCAGGTGCATGGTGATCATCTTGATAATCCGCGTTGGTTCAAGAGTGACGTCGGAACATTTAATCGTGTAATGAATATCGTCGGAAAGTTTCTACTACGCAGAGCTGATGCGGTTCGTGCGGTTAGTGAGCGTTTGAAGCGGCAGCTTGTGGCAAATTATGCGATTCCAGCAGAGCGGATTATTTCAATTCCTATCGGGACCGATCTAACTCTTTTTACGCAAGGAGAAAATAAAGAACGCAAACGAAGTATCCTCTTTGCACAACGTCTGATTCATGAGAAATGCCCGATGCTTTTTTGTGAGGTGGTCAAAGAAGTGTCTGATGCTTTTTCAGAAGTGACTATTGATATAGCAGGTGACGGGTTTCTTAAAGAAGATATGCAGAAATTCTTTGAGGATCATGCTATGCAGTCAAAGGTGACGTTTCATGGAATGGTTGATCAGAATAAATTAGTCGAACTCTATAGAACTTCGCATTGTTATGTGCATACTGCTGACTGGGAAGGGTGGGGTATGCCGATGATTGAGGCGATGGCTTCGGGTTGTCCGGTAGTGACCACAGATACAGGGTGTGCAAGCGAAGCGGTTCGGCATAACGAAACTGGATTGGTCACAGAGATAAATGATACCGATGCACTCGTTCGAGAAACGAAGCGATTATTTGCTGATGATACATTTTGGGAAGAGATTGCGCAAAACGGACAAAAAGAGGCAAAAGTCTGGGCATTTGATACACTAGCAAAGAAGAATATGCAATGGTATGCAGACGCAAGAGAATAAAAAAATTGTATTAGTAACGGGAATCGGAGGCCCCGCTGGGGTTAACACCGTGCGGCTTTTAAAAGATGAACCTGATGTTTTTGTTATTGGGTGTGATATAGACGAAAATTCTTCTGGGAGATTTTTTGTTGATGTATTTCTAGTGTCGCCCAACGTGTCTGAAAAAAGTGAGTATGAAGCGTGGATACGAAAAACTGTTGAGGAGCACAGTGTAGACATTCTTATTCCAACAGTGCACGAAGAGCTGCCAGTTCTGTTGGTGTTTAAAGATACGCTTCCGTGCACTGTAGTCATGTCAGAGGCTGAGGCAATCGCTGTGGGTGACGATAAAAAAATAGCATATGAATGGGCTGAGAAAAATATACCTGAGCATGCTATCAAGTGGACAGTACTTTCAGCGTGGACGCCGCAATGGAGCGATCAAGCACAGCAGTTTATCAAACCCAGGCAGGGCAGAGGAACACGAGGATGTTCAGTTGTTTCAAAAGACGAAATTTTCAATTTACAAAAACTCTCCTTAGACCCCGAGTCTTTGATTGTAATGGAGTTAGTTGAAGGTATAGAATGGACTGTCGATGCATACATAGGTGGTGACGGCACGCTTGTGTACACCGTGCCTCGAGAACGTCTCGGACTTGCTGGCGGTATTTCAATTAAAGGGAAGACTGTAAAGCATCAGGCTGTTTTGGACGCAACCAAAAAGGTGCTATCGACGTTATCATGTGCAGGACCAGTTTGCGTGCAGTTTAAAGCAGACCAAGAAGGGACACCTCGATTTATAGAGATCAATCCACGACTTTCAGGCGGGCTCCCGATCAGTGTCGCAGCGGGAATTAATCCCGTGAAGAATATGTTACGAGAACACACCGGAGAGCGTTTAGAGGAACAAGAGTGGAGTGAGGTCACTGTTTTAGGATATTACGAGTATAAAAAATTAGATTAATAATTATGAATGTATTGGCAATTGGAGCACACCCTGATGATATAGAGATCGGCTGTGGAGGTGCGTTACTCAAACATATCGCAGATGGAGATACGGTTACGATTCTGATCTTAACCGGCGGCGGCAGAGGAGGTGATGCTATTACTGGCGATTTGTCTGATATTCGTTGTAATGAAGCAGTTGCTGCTGCAAATATTTTAGGTGTAAAACTCGAGTGTTGGGCGTATCAAGATACTGAGATACCTGAAGGTTTTGAATTGATTCAGAAAATTGAAAAAGTTGTCGGGACACTGAAACCTGATCGTGTATATGTACCATATGGAATGGATACTCATCAAGACCATCGGATTACCTCAAACGCAAGTAAATCAGCATGTCGGAAAGTAAAACAAATTCTAGAATACGAAGGACCATCAAGTTACAATTCTTTTAACGCAACATATTGGGTTGATATCAGTGACCACATAGACAAAAAGCTTGAATCGATTAAAGTGCACGAGAGCCAAGGAGAGAAACAAATTTTGAAGATTAAGTCTATTGAAGGGCTGAATCTCTATAGAGGGTACCAGTCACATGTTGAACACGCTGAAGGGTTTGTGACATTCAAATTCCTGGAACAATAGCAATGACTTCTAATATTTCACATGTAATTTTTGATGTTGACGGGACGCTTATAGAAGAGGCCGATCGTTTGAAGGTGCAGGCCCTTGCTGTAGCGTGGAAATTCGGTGAAAACGTATCGGAAATGCAACGCACCATTGATACATTTTTTGCAGTAAATGATGAAGTAAAAGATAACAAAGAATGTAAGGGTGACATCGCTTGGTATATGCTCCGCATGGGGGAGCATTTGCGCATTGAAGTAAGTGATGCAGAGGCAGTTACTCTCGCAGAAGCTTGGAGTAATGCCTACAGTGATTCACATAAGGAACCAGCGCTTTTTCCTGATGTGATTGAGTGCCTGGATGCACTCAAAGCAAAGAAGGTTACTCTTATTGTTGCAAGTGGAAATACTGTTGAGTCACGAAAGCAATTACTTCAGAACACGGGGATTTTAGAATACTTTGATACGATATTTGCAGCGACCGATGTAGGATTTCAGAAGCAGGATGTACGTTTTTGGCACGCACTACTTGATACTATTGCTGTTGCTCCAGAACATATTGCAGTAGTCGGGAATCAGATTAACGACGACATTATGCATCCAAAATCGCTTGGCATGACCACTGTTTTTGTCGACCGTCCAGGTGTATTACGGAAAAATATTGGTCCAAAAGATGTTGAAGCACAGTATGTGATTGATGATCTGAAACAGCTCACTAATGTAATTACTACATGAATAAGAAAATCTGTTTTGTAATGCAGCAGCACAGCTCAGGAACACACATGGATTATGTGCATGAGATGGCCCGTACACTTCGGTTTGATGAAGGTCTCCCGTTGACATTGTTTATAGAGAAGGGAAAATTGAGTGCTGCAGAAAAAAAATGGTGTGTGGCGCAACGATTTCATTTTGCACCGTTGCGCATACTCGAGAATTTTTTTATGCTTCTCTCCTTGCGAGCGCGGGGACATAAAATATTTTATGTACACTATTCTTTTCTAAGTGCAATTTCTGCGGGCATCGTTACCAAAATTTTTGGTGGTACCGTTTACTATTGGAATTGTGGACAGCCCTGGATGTACAAACGTGCTTTGTTTCAAGGTTTGTATGAGAAGTTTGCGTATAAGTGTATAGATTATCTTGTGACGGGTGTAGAGGCTGTTGCTGCGGGCTACATGAAAACGTATGGTCTTACACGTGATCAGATAATGATCATTCCAAATTGGATTGACCTCGATCAGGTCAATCGTGACACGCGTGCGAGAGAAAAAGTTCGAGAACAATTTGGTGTTTCAGGCGACACAAAAATACTCTTGTTCGTGCATACACTCTCAAGGCGGTATGGAGCACATTTGTTGCCTCAAATTCTAAAGGAGCTGCATACCACAGATGTGCATATGCTAATTGCAGGGGATGGAAACTTACGTGATTCAATCACTGAAGAGTTCGCTGCACTCGGTCTTTCAAAAAAGATGCACATGCTCGGATACGCTTCTCGCGAGGTGGTGGAAGAATTACTACAGTCTGCAGATGTGTTTGTCATGCCGTCGGAAGGTGCTGGCTCACCGCACTCGCTTATTGAGGCAATGGCGTATGATCTTCCTTTTGTGTCGTATGATGTTGGTGGAGTTCGAGAAACAGCTCCTCCCTACGCCGCTCCGTATCTTTTTACGTATCCAGAAACGGACTCTATTGCACAGGGCATTAGAGAACTTTTACTTGATGCAGAAAAATACTCTGCGTTTCAAGCTTCTGAGCGTGCGTGGGTTCGGCACTTTTCAAAACCAGCTATTGCAAGCAGGTTTAAATCGTTATTGATGAATTGCTAGTCAATTTTCACGTGTGTATTTGATGTTCTGGTTGGTGGCACACAATCTTTTCGTAAATGTTGTGGTTGCTGGCGTACCTGTTAAAATTATAAAAACTATATAAGTTATGGATGTATCAATGAAAATCGGATGTATAGGACAGGGGTTTGTAGGAAAAAACATTGCCGACGATTTTGAAAATCGAGAGTATGAGGTAGTTCGCTATTCTCTTGAACCGCAATACAGTGATAATGCAGATATGATTGGGCAGTGCGATATTGTGTTTATTGGTGTCCCGACTCCAAGCACCCCCGAAGGTTTTGATTACAGTATTATAAAAAAGGTACTGCCGCTTGTTTCTGATGGCAGCGTTGTAGTTATCAAATCGACAGTGCTCCCCGGTACAACCGCAGAACTACAAAGTGCACATCCAGATAAGATAGTACTTTTCTCCCCAGAATTTTTATGTGAGACAACAGCAGCATATGATGTGGCGAATCCAATCATGAACGTTATTGGTGTATCGCTAGATACTGATGCACACAAAAAAGCAGGGGAGCGGGTCATGGGTATCCTCCCAAAATCTCCGCACAATTCCATTGTTACTTCACAGACTGCAGAGTTGTATAAGTATGCACACAATCTCAACGGATATATGCGCGTCATCCTATCGAATTTATTGTACGAGGTTGGAGAGAAGAAGGGCGCACAGTGGGAAGACATGAAGCAAATGATGGACAACGATCCAATGATGTCTGCATATTACAATAGTCCTGTACACAAAGATGGGCGCGGCGCGGGCGGTAATTGTTTCATAAAGGATATGGCAGCGTTTCGACATTTGTATCAGACGCTTTTGCCCGAAGATCAGAATGGACTTGCGGTACTTCAATCTCTGGAGAAAAAGAACCTCGAACTGTTACGGCACTCTAACAAGAGTCAAGATCTTGTGAGGGACGTGTATGGGGTCTAAATAGTGATATATACCAGCCCAGAAAGTCTGTGGTATTATGCAGGCATATGCATTATCTTGTTACAGGCGGAGCTGGATTTATTGGACATCATCTCGTCCTACGGTTTTTATCTGAGGGACACAAGGTGACCGTTGTTGATATTGTAAATGATTACTACGATCCTATCCTTAAAGAAGCTCGACTCAAGAGGTTTCCAGAAGACGTAGTTGTGCATCGAGTTGATATCACTGACATAACAGCGCTGGAGGAAATTTTCAAATCTGAGAAGTTTGACGCGGTGTGTCATTTGGCGGCACAAGCGGGTGTTCGGTATTCACTTGAGCACCCCGAAATATATATACAGACAAATTATATCGGCACCTTCCATATATTTGAGCTCGCCAGGAAATACGACATCAGGAAAGTAGTATTTGCCTCAACATCATCGGTGTATGGCACAAGCACAGACATGCCGTTTACTGAGGAGAATCCCGTACGAGAACCCATGTCTATATATGCTTCCACCAAACGCTCCGGTGAACTTCTGGGCGCTACCTATGCGCATCTGTACGATATGGACATTACGTGTCTAAGGTTCTTTACGGTCTACGGTCCGTGGGGAAGGCCAGACATGGCACTCTTTCTTTTCACTGATAAAATCCTGAAAGGGCAGCCGATAGATGTGTACAATAATGGTGAGATGCGTCGTGATTTTACGTATGTAGACGATATTGTTTCAGGATTTGTACTTGCGACTGAAAAGACAAAAGGTTTTGAAATTATCAACCTCGGGAATGGAAAGCCGGTCCATTTGATGGAGTTCATCAAGACGATCGAAGACATATTAGGGAAAAAGGCCGAAATAAACTTCATGCCACTACAACCGGGGGATGTGCCTGAAACATATGCTGACATAACCAAGGCTCAATCGTTGCTTGGATATAGTCCGACCACCTCGATTAAAGAAGGAGTAGCTAATTTTATTGATTGGTATACACAATATTATAAATCATAGGCTGGTGTCATGAATCTCAAGAAAATTGTTCAGAATTGTCTTTCGAAGATTCCGTACGGGTATTCGTTTTTGTATTACCTAATCTATCTATTTTCTTATGTACATTACTTCAGGACCAGCAAAACAGATTTGGTCTTTGTGGTTGCTGGTAAAGGTTGGATCTTGGAAAGAATATGTAAAGAAATTGATGCCTGCTTTGAGGGGTCTTCAGTGCTGCATTATTCAATAGATCATATACCCAAAGCAAAGGCATATTTTTTCTCGGTGTACAGGCAGTTCATGGCTGCTGCAATTAAGAATCCTCATATATTTCAAGGGGACATTTATGTGTACTACACACACTATACCGAAGGATACTTTTCAACTGATGAACTCGGCCGTATTTTGAATTTAACAAAACGGATTTTTGTTATGAATAGCAAAGATAAAAGTTTTCTGATGAGTATAGGGGTAGGGGAAGAAAAAATTATCCTGGCGATGGCTGGAGTAGACGATACCGTGTTCACCATCGACAGCAGCTCAGGTGCTACCAAAAAGACTGTTGGTTTTTGTGTTAAGTATGAAGATTGGCCAGATTATTTTGAGAGAAAAAACTTTGGAATGGTTATTGATCTCATCAAAGAGTTGGGTGACTACCGAGTGATCTTGCTTGGAAATAAATGGAAAAATTTTAAGCGTTTTCAAGAAATCGAAGCGCTTGAATATTTTGAGTACGTGGAGACTGAGTATGCTCACTATCAAACGTATTTTAATCAGATGGATGTTTTCGTTTCGGTTTCAAAATTGGAAGGAGGACCAGTTCCGTTGCTCGAAGCAATGTTTTGTGGGACCTTTCCTGTTGTAAGTGATACAGGTTTTGCTGGAGATGTAATCACCAATGACAAAAACGGTTTCATTTTTGATGTGGATTCTGAAACTAATGATATAAAAAATTTGATAGATAATGCTTTTGAGAAAAGAAGCCGTATAGAGATAAGAAATACTGTCTCACACCTAACATGGAAGAATTTTGGCCAAAAGATAGTTGCCGCCATAGAAATTGTGTAATGTGTACTTAGTTTTGTATTATATACACGTTACTGTATGATGGGGTCTTGAGCTAACTTTATACTCTGTAATTTCGATACGTAACTATATGAAAAAAGTCAGGAATCTTTTGCGGTCGATGTTTCCAGATTTATACTCGTTGTTATATCGAGTTTTAAAAGGACCACGGAGATATAAAAATCTATTTAAATCAATTACGCACCTCAGAGCACAGAAGATTCTTGAGGTGGGAGTGTGGAACGGAAAGAGGGCTGTTGAAATGATTGATCGCGCTAAAAAGTATAATTCTGATATTTCATATTATGGATTTGATCTTTTTGAAGAACTGACTGAAGAAAAGCATAAAGAAGAGTTGTCAAAATGGCCACCAAGCAAATCAGAAGTTGAAAGTCTCCTGCAAAAAACTGGAGCGGATATTTCCTTATTTACAGGAAATACTCTACAGAGTTTACCTGCTGCAATATCGAGTCTTCCAAAAATGGACTTCATCTTTATTGATGGGGGGCACAGCAATGAAACAGTTTTAAGTGACTGGGAGAATGTGCGTACACTAATGCATAAAGACACTATTGTGATTTTTGATGATTACTGGAGGAACAGAGTCGACGGCGGCTCTAAGTTGACTGTAGATGCAATCGATACAGAATATTATAATCTTGAAATATTGCCCGAAATAGATTCTTTTAACAACCCAGATTTTGGAAGACTTGATATAAGTTTTGCCAAGGTTACGTTACGAAACTAATTACACTGCTATGAACGTATTCAAAAAGTTCAAACAAATACTTACTGCAAACATCAAGACGTATGAGTATTTGAGAGAGATAAATATGTCTCATAAAATAAGTCAGTACAGAAGTTTGATGTCTGAGATTCGTGAGTCTGACCCAGATCACATACTCTTGAAGGGTTACAAGGTGTTTAGCCAGGTAGACGAAGATGGAATTATTGAGGCTATTTTCAGTGACATTTCAGAGAAGAATAAAGTGTTTGTTGAGATTGGGTGCGGAAATGGTTTAGAAAATAATACACACCTGTTGCTTCTTCGAGGCTGGAAGGGTGTCTGGATTGACGGTGGTGAAGAGAATATTGAATTTATCAAGAAAAATACACACCCATCTCCTGGGAAGTTAGTTATTAGCCAAAAATTTATATACCCTGATAATGCAATAGCATCTGTTTCAGAATCAGTGGCTCAACTTGGTGTACGCCCGAAGGAAATTGATTTTCTTTCTCTAGATATTGACGGTTTTGATTACGAAGTGCTTAGACACGTTATAGATTTAGGTCCTCGAGTACTCTGTGTGGAGTACAACCCTGAGTTTCGACCGCCGCATGAGGTGTCAGTTGATGCAGATGGATATACTGGCTGGGACAGAACTATGTATCATGGTGCATCACTCCAGAAGATATTTAATTTATTGCAGCCAAAAGGATATGCCTTGGTGTGCTGCAGTTTAAGTGGCTACAATGCCTTTTTTGTGAAGGAAGATCAATTACATAATTTAACAGCAAAAACGCCTACTGAGGTCTACCAGACACCAAGAGAGTATTTAGTTGGGATACGGTTTGGACATAAAAAAGGTTTTGGTTTTTTAAATCAAGTTCTTAAGGCTTAATTACGAAATATGAAAAAAGCACTTATTACGGGCATTAGTGGACAAGATGGTTCTTATTTGGCGCCTTTGTTGCTGGATAAAGGTTATGAAGTTCATGCGTTGTTGAGAAGGACCAGTAATGACCCAACCCAACAACTGGCTGATTTATTTTCGGGAAGAAAGGTGCATTTTCATTATGGAAACTTAAGAGATTTGAATCGAATTTCTGAAATCATGCAAACTGTTATGCCTGATGAAATCTATAATCTTGCAGCGCAGTCACATGTTGGGGTTTCCTTTGAGTGCCCCGATGAGACGTGGGATGTGAACTATTACGGAGTTGGCAGAATCGTCAATGAAGCACTTAAAGCAAACCCAAAGATAAAGATTTATCAAGCATCCACAAGTGAGATGTTTGGTAATTCTCCAGCTCCTCAGAATGAAGAGACTCCTTTTGATCCGCAAAGTCCATACGGGGACGCAAAATTAAGGGCACACGAGGATTTTATTGTTGGGATTCGAGAAAAAAGAGGAGCTTTTCTCGCTTCAGGTTTTTTATTTAATCACGAGTCACCTCGTCGAGGAAAGCAATTCGTAACGAGGAAAATAACTTATTCATTTGCAAAAATTGCCGCAGGTAAGCAGGACCATCTAGAGCTTGGAAATCTTAATGCGATTCGAGACTGGGGACACGCAGAGGATTATGTCGGAGCGATGCACATGATGCTGCAACAAGAAAAACCAGAAGATTTTGTCATTGCCAGCGGCGAAGCGCATACCGTGCGCGACTTCGCAACCATTGCCGGTAATCATTTCGGCTTTGATATACAGTGGACGGGTGAGGGAGTGGATGAAATTGGAACAAATGCTCATACGGGTAAAATTCTAGTCAAAGTCAATCCAGAATTTTACCGACCGAGCGAAGTAAATTTCCTCCATGGTGATCCGCTCAAAGCAAAGTCTGTTCTTGGGTGGGTGCCGAAATACTCTTTCGAAGAGCTCATAAAATCAATGGTAGACTCTGATAGGAAATTAGTCTCTAGGGAATAAAGCTGCTATCAATTTGCACTTAATATGTAACAAGGAGAGCCACTCCGCAAAAAAATAAAATCGAAGTCGGAGTTGAAAATCACATAGTTTGGTACGATGACTTTTATCCAAAATAAAATATGAAAATTACTTACTTAGCGTATGTGCGATTCCCGTCAGAGCGTGCTCATGGTGCGCAAATCGCGCATATGTGCAATGCGTTTGCGCATAATAACGCAGACGTGACACTCGTAGTTCCTTACCGGAAAAATGGTGTTGTTGAAGATACATCTACATATTACGGAATCCCCCAGAGCTTTAAGGTACTCTATACATTTTGTGAGCCATGGAGCATTGGTTCAAAATTTGGTTATTTCTTAGGTCTCTTTGTATTTTCGATTCAGGCGATTTTCTACTTAATCAAAAATAAGTCAGATATTGTCTATTCTAGAGATGAAATAGTGTTGTGGTTTGTTTCAATTTTTACACCAACAAAAAAAATAGTATGGGAATCACATGAGGCAAAGTTCAATTTTGCAGCGCGGTCCCTTCTTAAAAGAGGGGTAAAATGTGTTGCTATCTCCGAAGGTATTAAAAAGTTTTATGTTGATACGGGTGTTATTGAGGCTCAAATATGTGTCGCTCATGACGGAATTGACGAGTCTTTTTTTGGAGCATTGGAGTCAAGAGAAACAGCGCGTGCTCGTTTAGGAATTGCGACAGACAAGCCTGTGGTTATGTACATTGGCGGCTTGGACGCCTGGAAGGGGGTCGATGTGCTTTTTGAGACCGCAAGTACTTTTTCTGAGGTGTCTTTCATTGCAGTCGGTGGAACTGACGCCGCAATAGAAATGTATGCTCAGAAGTATCCACGTGTGCGATTTCTAGGACAGAGACCATATCGCGAACTTGCAGATAATCAACAAGCGGGAGATATTCTTGTGTGTACAAATTCTTCGAAGAATGACTTGTCTGCAAAGTACACTTCTCCACTTAAGCTTTTCAGTTATATGACCTCGAATGTTTCGCTTTTAGCCGCAAATGTACCAAGTATTACTTCAGTCGTCTCTGAAAAAGAGGTCTTTTTGTATAATCCCGAAGATGCGAAGTCTGTCATGGAAAGCATCAAACAAATCATCACAAATTCTGGTGATGCTCGTTCTCGAGCTGTTGCGGCGCATGAGCTCTCTAAGGAGTTTACCTGGAAAAAGAGAGCAGAAAAGGTACTTACGTTTAGTCGTAGTACATAAGCACACTACCTAAGTCTTTCTAAACAGACAAAAAATGTGTATGATAACTTTGTTATGAATCAAAGTGAAACTCCTTATATATCGGTGGTGGTTCCTGTGTACGGTTCTGATGAGGTGCTGGGTGAGCTTTACGAACGTACTGCAAAGACCCTGGAATCTATAACTCCAAATTTTGAGTTTATTTTCGTGAACGATGCAAGTCCGGACAACGCGTGGGAGATAATTAAGAAGTTAAAATTAAGCGATGAACGGATTCGTGGCATTAATCTTTCACGTAACTTTGGTCAGTATCCAGCGCTTACTGCCGGCCTCCGAGCATGTCGTGGTGAGTGGATTGTAGTGATGGATTGTGATCTTCAGGATCTTCCGGAAGCGATCGAAAGAATGTATCAAAAAGCACAAGAAGGATTCTACGTAGTTGTTGGGTCACGCCAGGAGAGACATGATAGTCGTTTGCGATTGTTTGTGTCTTGGGGTTTTTACGCGACACTTGGTTATCTTACTGGTCGTCAGCACGATCGCACGCTCGCAAATTTTGGTATCTATCAACGTCGTGTTATTGATGCTGTACTTTCTATCGAGGATCATATGCGTTATTTTTCTGTCATGGTGCGGTGGGTTGGGTTCCGTACGGCAGTGGTTCCAGTTAAGCATGCGCCACGAAAGGGTGGGGTTTCGGGGTATTCGTTTATGAAATTATTTAGTCTAGCCACAGATATCATCCTGGCGTACTCGGAGAAACCGCTGAGGATAATTGTCAGATTGGGTGCACTCGTGACCATTGTCGCCGCTGGATACCTTGTACTTGTAACAACAAACAGTTTTGATGTGCGTTCCTCACAGTCGCTAGAAACTCTAACAGGATCTCTTTGGCTTATTTTTGGTCTTCTCACGACGCTACTTGGCATAATTGCATTATATGTTGGTAAAATCTTTGAAGAGACGAAAAAACGCCCTATTTACATAGTTCAGGAAGAAATCTGACACATCCCAGGTATTTTGATATAATGCGCCGATGTCAGCCGAAAAGAAACACATTTTGCAAAAATCTACGCCAAAAGAGGTCCATACAGAAACATTCAATAACAACACAATGTTAGTTTGTGGTGGCTCCGGGTTCATCGGATCGAATTTTATCCGCTCTATACTTCAGAAATATCCAGATGCTGATATTGTAAATCTTGACTATCTAACATATTCAGGAAATCCCGATAATCTCAAAGACCTTGAAGAGCATCCACGATATCAATTTGTGCATGGGGACATTGCAGACTCAGCTACCATTGCGCATGTGTTTGAAAAATACAATCCGGACTATGTCATTAATTTTGCGGCGGAAACGCATGTCGATAGAAGTATCCATGTCGGCGCATTAGAATTTATACAAACAAATGTTGCAGGTGTATATAATCTCCTTGAGGCGGTACGTGCGCATACGGTTAAAAAGTATGTGCAAGTATCGACAGATGAAGTATATGGTTCGCTTGAGCTCGGTACCAAAGAGAAGTTTAAAGAAGATACATCTTTTGCACCTAATGTGCCATATGCTGCGACAAAAGCAGGAGGAGATATGCTTTGTCGTTCCTATCAAAATACATGGGGCGTGCCGGTCATTGTCACGCATTGCTCAAATAACTACGGACCATTTCAGTACCCTGAGAAGCTGATACCTTTTTTTGTGTTACGAATGCTTGAGGGTAAAAAATTACCTTTGTACGGCGACGGGTTACACGTTCGTGATTGGATACATGTGTTAGATCATTGTTCTGCACTCGAGTTATGTTTGCTCAATGGCGTATCGGGCAGCGTATACAATATAGGAACCGACAACGAGATAAACAACCATGAAATCGCTGAGCTCATTCTTGAATGTTTTGATAAAGATACATCATGGATTGAATTCGTAGGCGATCGCCCAGGGCATGATAGACGGTATGCAGTTGATTCAACTTTGATTCGTAATGATTTGGGTTGGAGACCTGAAAAAAACTTCCAGCTCGCTTTCAAAGATACCGTTGATTGGTATAAAAATAATGTAGAATGGGTTGATAAGGTCAGAGAGAAAACAGGCGTTTTTAACCCACATATTGATTTATGGAAAGAACACAATCTAAAAAAATAAAAGGTGTCATTTTGGCTGGAGGATTAGGCACTCGCTTGGCTCCTCTGACTCGAATTACTAACAAACACTTGTTACCCGTACACGACAAGCCAATGATTTTATATCCATTGGAAACACTCAAGCAATCTGGCATCGATGAGGTCATGATTGTTTGTGGACGTGAGCACGCAGGGCACTTCATGAACTTCTTAGGTTCAGGGAAAGAATATGGTGTTGCACTATCGTATGCTATTCAAGACATGAATAACGGAGGTATTGCAGATGCTCTTAAATATACAGAAGATTTTGCAGACGAAGGACCTATAGCTGTTATATTAGGCGATAATATTTTTGAAACGAATTTCGCAAAAGAAGTGGGTGAATTCAAAAAAGGGGCAACCGTTTTCTTTAAGGAAATGGAAAATCCGGGACGTTTTGGTGTCCCAGTTTTTGATGAAAAAAATGAGATCATTATATTGATTGAGGAAAAGCCGGAAAAACCAAAATCAAATTATGCACAAACTGGATTTTATATTTATGATGAAACCGTATTTGCCAAGCTGAAAAATCTAAAACCTTCAGCACGAGGTGAACTTGAAATTACTGATGTAAATAACTTGTTCTTAGACCAAAAAGATTTAAGGCACAGTATTATTGAGGGGTTCTGGTCTGACGCTGGAACGTTTGATTCTCTTCTGAAGTCAGGCAACTTCATGGCGGAGAAGGAGATATGAAAAAGTTTGATGATTCCCGAATCTTAACTACAGGTTCAGGTGGAATGTTGGGTTCGTATGTCGACTTTGGTCTGCGCCCAGATTCTACTGCATTAGATATTTTAGATAGAGAGAAAGTGGTGGACTATGTGCAGAAGCATACTCCCTCAGCGATCATACACTTGGCGGGAGCAACTGATATGACTCGTACTGAAAAAGAGCCAATGTATGCGTATGAGCTGAATGTGCGCGGGACCTATAATGTCGCTTGCGCTGCCCGCAGCGTGGGTGCAACAATGGTCTATGTTTCAACATCTCGTGTATTTAATGGGGAGAAGAAGAATCCATATACCGAAGAGGATATCCCTGAGCCAGAGTCACACTATGCTCGCACCAAATACTTCGGGGAACTCATTACTGCAGCTCATTCATCAAAATATATTATTGCGCGTACGTCGTGGGTCTTTGGTGGAGGTCCAGAGCGCGACAACAAATTTTACGGCAATATCATACGACAACTCGACAAGTCAGAGATTGTGGCCTTAAGCGATGTGTACGGATCACCAACATATGGCAAAGATTTCATAATGGCTATCAAAGAACTTCTCGCAAACGAAGAAACAGGCGTTGTACATATCGCAAATGCAGGTGTTGCGACCCGTCATGATCTCGCTCACCACATAGCGCAGCAGCTCAAACCAAGCGTTACAATAAAAGCAGTCGATCGAAGTTTTTTTTCATCTGGAGCCACACTTCCAAGTAATGAATCCATTGTTTCCAGTAGGTGCACTCTGCGACCCTGGCAGGAGGCACTTGAGGAATATATTGAAGGTGAGTGGAAATTATATTTACAATCAGCTAAAATCACCCCATGAGTTACGTACACAAAGAACAATGCCGAATCTGTAAAAACACCGACCTCACTCGGGTTCTTTCCCTCGGTGATCATCCACCGGTAGATAATTTCTTGAGCAAAGAGCAGATAAAAGATGAGAATCGATATCCATTGGATGTATATTTTTGTGGTGAATGTAGCCTCGCGCAACTTCTTGACGTTGTTGATGAGGAGGAGTTATTCCATGGCGATTATGCATATTTTTCCTCAGCTTCCAAACCGCTGGTTGATCATTTTCGCTCATACGCAGATGACCTCAAAAACGACAACCTAGATGAAGGTGATTTGATCGTCGATATCGGTTCAAATGACGGAGTGCTCTTACAATTTTTCAAAGATACATATCGTGTACTTGGTGTCGAGCCATCCTCTAATGTCGCTGATGTGGCTCGAGAGAAAGGGGTTGATACAGTTGACGGCTTTTTCACAATTGAAATGGCAAAAGACATAGTTGCAAAACACGGTAAAGCAAAGGTCATAACAGCCAATAATGTGTTTGCGCACATTGATAATATTGATGAGATTGTAGAGGCAGTGAAGGTGCTCCTAGCAGACGATGGGGTATTTGTCTCCGAGTCACATTATCTGCTCGATCTAGTTTCAAAACGTGAATTCGATACGGTCTATCACGAGCACTTGTGTTATTACAGTGTGAAGCCGCTCATTCACTTTTTCAAACGTTTTGACATGGAAGTATCTGATGTTCGACGAGTTTCTATGCACGGCGGTTCGATTCGCGTATATGCGAGACTTGCTACAAACGAACCTCTCCACGAGAACGTGCAGGAACTTTTAGCACTCGAAGAGAAAGCGGGACTGCATGATCTTTCTGGGTTTGATAGTTTTCAAAAAGATGTGGATGCCATTCGCGAAAAGCTCACCGGACTCGTCCGCGGCTTCCGCAAAGATGGTAAGGCTGTCTCAGCATATGGTGCTCCAGCAAAAGGCAATACACTTTTAAATTTCTGCGGCTTTACTCCCGACGACATTGTGTATATTACCGACACAACGCCCTATAAGATTGGACTCCTAGCACCTGGAAGTCACATTCCGGTTGTATCGCCTGATATTTTAGAGAATGAAACGCCAGACTATGTTTTACTTCTTGCGTGGAATTACCGCGACTTTATTCTTGAAAAAGAAAAAGCACTCCGTGATCGTGGGGCGAAGTTTATTATTCCTGTACCTAACGTTGAAATTGTATGAGCGAAGACGTAGATATTCAGCCAATATTAGAATGGCTAAAAGCTCGACGTGATGCATATCCTGCTGTCGTTGAAGAGATCAGTGTCAAACAAACAGTAGGGTGGAGGACAGATTCAGCAACTGGAAATATAGTGCACGAAAGCGGAAAATTCTTTTCAATTGTCGGAGTCAGTGTGAAGGGTGCTGGCGATCGCGAGATCCTTTCATGGAGTCAGCCGATGTTGAAACAAGAGGAGGTTGGTATTTCAGGTGTCATTGTTCAAGAAAAAGACGGCGTAAAGCGGCACCTGTTTTATGCAAAATTTGAACCTGGGAATGTAGACTTGCTACAAATTTCACCAGCACTCCAAGCCTCAGAAGGGAATCTCTCGCAAGCGCACAAAGGGCAACGTCCAAGACTCACAGAGTACTTTGACGGAACCAAGGGTACCTTAGTAAGTTCGGTTGCCGGTGTTGAGGATGGCGGTAGGTTTTATCGTAAAGTTAATAGGTCTATGGTGGTCTTAGTAGACGAGTCAGAAGAAGTCCCGATCACAGATGACTATATCTGGTTGACCCTTCCAGAGATAAAAAAACTTTTATTAGTAGACAAAGTTGTTAATTCTTTAGCGCGCAATGTGTGTGCAATTCTTGTATGAAAAAAGTTCGTGTTGGAATATTAGGGTGTGCGGAAATTGCGAGGCGGTATGCAATTCCAGCTTTTAAAGCGCTCCCTGATGTTGAGCTGGTGGCCATCGCCAGCCGCTCTAAAGAAAAAGCAGATGCGTGCGCTTCTGAGCACGGTCTTGAGGCGGAAGGATATGAATCCCTCATTGCTCGCCCAGATATTGATGTCATATACAGCCCACTCCCTGTAGGCTTGCAAGAAGAGTGGACGCTGAAATCTGCAGCGGCAGGGAAGCATGTCATGTGCGAGAAATCTATCACGTACAGTCTTGAGTCAGCAAAAAAAATGGTACAGGCTTGTAAAGAAGCCAATGTAGCACTCTATGAGAATTTCGCACTAGAATTTCACCCACAACATGCAAAGATACTTTCGCTTATAGAAGAAGGTCACATCGGGACACCTCGCGTATGGAATGGAGCTTTCGCTTTTCCGCCGTTTGAAGTGGGTAATATTCGAAATAATCCTGAGTTACGAGGAGGAGCGATAAACGACTGTGGTTGTTACACTGCGTTTATGGCACGTAAGATTATGCAGGCAGAACCAATTGCGGTGACGTGCAGAATATCCTCTGAGTCAAAAGATGTAGACATTGCTGGATCAGCACTCTTTGAGTTTGCGCATGGGGAAGCACTGATGTCCTTTGGTTTTGATCATTTATACCAAAATACATATTCGGTACTGGGGTCGAAGGGTATGTTGCAAACAAAAAGAGCGTTTGCTATACCACCGACTTTAGAACCACCCGTAGTTCATATCACAAATAATGGCAAGGAAGACAAAACTGAGAACCTTGTTGTTCCAGCAGCTAACCAATTTGAACTGAGCTTTGATTTCTTCTTCAAAGCTATTGCAAAAAATGATAGTGTGCAATTTGAAGATATGTATGAGCGCATACTTGCCCAAGCAACCGTGCTTGAAGCAATGCGTACTTCAGCGAAAGAAGGGAAGCGTGTATTGCTCTAATGTATCGGTGCAGTTTTTAAACTAGGTATGCAGTACAAAAATACAATAACGCAATCCCCAAAAACGTTGCCACCACGTATAGGACTATTCCTATAGTTCAAGTAACTCCCGCTTCGATATAACCGCTGAAATACTCGAACCCCATTTCTGGCCCTCTTACAAAAGGGTTTCCTAAAAAATTATCGTCCCTCAAACCATGCGAGCACTTTTTCTAGTTCAAGCTCAATGTCCGAACCGCGTTCTTCAGCTAAAATAAGGGCGTCTGCGATAAGTGCTCCTATGCGGTGGTCCACGTCTTGGTGGGCGTGGTCATTGCTTTGGAGCGTCCCAAGCTCAACAGCAGTGCCTGCTTTCACATCATCGAGCTGATCTTGAAGTGAGCTCACACGATCAAATGTACCAGAAGCAGTATCCGGAAACTTACTATCTGCAGCTTTCTTTAATGCATTCTGCCATTCTGAAAGAGTTTTCATATGTATATTATATATTATCGCGTCTTATCATCTTTTTAATTTTAGGTACTATGTTGTACCTCTCTACCCAGGTACGTATGTATACGGCGCCAATTGCCGCAAGGGCAAGTATGATGGGGTCAACCGGAAGCCGATAGCGGGGGTTGGTGCCAAAGGCAGCGATGGTGCTCGTTGCAGCGAAGTACGCGACAAGCGTTACGGTGAATATTGCCCAAGGGCTTCGTTGTATGAAGATATACCGTAGTGCTCCAACAAATGCAGCAAGGGTTATAAAAATCCATACCAGACGCATCACTACCAGAAATGCAAGAGAGTCTCTTGGCTCATGCCCAAGGCGACCTAGGAGTGTATAGAAACCGTCATTTGTGAAGAATGTGAAAACTGATTTGCTCATCACATATGCGGTTGCTGCTGGATGCTCGAGTACGATATCGATCGCTTTTTCTGTGTAGGTGCTCGCATTTTTAAGCGTGATAGTGTCTCCTTTATATTCTTCAAATGTGAGGAAAGAGTCACGCTCTTCTTGAAAGTTGGTGCCGTTAGCAACACTCAGTACTGCGGGAGCAAGGTTGGTATACAGTACAAATGATGATTGTGCGCTCAGGCCGGGGCTGTCAAAGGTGGCAACGTTACGCATAATCCATGGCGTGAGTATTGCGCCAATGATAATAAAATATACACCAATATGTATAGCGCTCTTGTGCCAATTATGTTTTCCGAATTGCCACATAATACAAAGAGCAATAAGTATAGGCACATACTGAACTACTGGCCGCACCAGTATCGCAATGCCCAGAAGTATCGCGCATATAATCAGGGTCTTTATATTTGGATTTTTGGCATAGCGGAATGTGAGAAGAAGCCACGGAAGAAAGAGTAGTAAAAAGAGTGTGTCGGTATAAAACTGAAATGAAAGGAATGCAAGCATTGGGTCAACTGCGAGTATGACACCTGTGAATATGGCGGCTTTTTTTGAGCCTGTAATACGTTGGGCAATATAAAAACCAAAAACAGGGATGAGAGAGGATGCGACGAGCTGTATCAGTGCAGCGCCAGTAATGCCTACGACGCTTATGAGTAACGCCAATACATATATATAGCCTGGGGTGCGTAGCGGGTTTGGTGCATATGGCGCTTCAGCACTCCATGAAAATCCGTTACCTGCAAGTACATTCTGTGTGAGCTCAAAGTATCCGTCATCAACTCGAACGGTATCAAGCACGGAGCCCAACTCTTCAATCATTGCAGAAAAAAGTGTAAGGTGAATTACAAAAGATAGAATAAAGAGTATCAGTTCTGTTTTGTGGGAACGTATGAAGTTCATGTAATTTAGTCAGGGGTCTCAGTATTAGGCACGCTTCGTTCGCGAAACACAAAATGTCGATATGCAAAAAAGTTAGTTATGGCAATAATTACGGTTGCAATTATTTGTGCAAGCAAATACCACGTATGCATTTTTTCTACTAGGAGATAGACCAGCGCGGTGTTCAAGAGCAAGCTTAGGGAAATTACACCAAGATAGCGAGTAAACTGTTTGTGTATGTCGTGTACTTGATTGTCGCGGAATGTCCAGAATTTTTGCATTGTAAAGGAAGCAGCAATAGATACTATAAATGCAAGTATGGTCGCATATAAGTAGTACATCTGAGCAAAATGCACAAGCAGGAAGAGGGTGGTCCAGTTAACTAGAGCAGCTGTGCCACCAGAAATAAGATAGCGAATAAGCTTAAATGCACGCGCTCCCAATCTCGTTTCGATCCTTCTGTGTATATCTTCGAATCGTGTCATTTGGCTTAGTATACGTGGTAAACTCTAATTTATGAAGACGCGTATCCTGAAAAAACTGTACTCCTTAACGAAAGAAGACCTGATGGTGATTGTATTTGGCGTCAGTTTTTTTGTCGGTGTGTGGTATGCGATTCCCATGGTCAATACTATTACTGATGTATGGTCTTTTGGTGGTGGCGTGTTGCGTGCTATGGAGGCGCATACTCTCTTTCCTGGAGGGGATGTCCCGTATGGAACAATCTCATTCTTTCAGAATTATATAGCTATGGCGTTCGCGCTTGCTGCTGGCTTTGTATTTACTGGATTTGATCTCGAGGCGCTTAAAACGTTGCTCATCCTCAATCCTTCGTACACGCTGATCCCATCACGCATTGTTTCTGTTCTTACATCGATCGTTTTGCTCGCTGTGGTGTATCGCTTTTTAAAAGCCCATGTTACTTCTTCATGGTGGCGCTTTGCTCTTATCGTGCTCGTATTTGGCAATGTGCTCGCATCCTTACTAGTGCGTTCAGGGAAAATGTGGATGCTCTCCACGGCGCTTGGAGTTATTTCGTTTATATACTTGTATCGTGCGCTTACAGAAGAGCGTACGTCCGGCATCTCCGGACGTTCATCTGTAATCTCGGTCGTTACCGCATTTCTTGCAACTGCCAACTTTCCGTTTGCGGCTGTTTTTTTGATAAATATTCCGATACTTTTTCTTTTCTTTCCCAAAACCGCAAAGTCACTGCGGCGTCTTTTTCTGATAGTGCTTAGCGGAGGAGCTGTTTTTCTTTCTGTAGTTGCACTTAATTTCCAAAATACATTTCAGTTGGTGTCGTCCTTCATTACGCCACTGCTCCAGCCATCTGCTGAAATAATCATTGACGACTTGCCCGCACTGTCGTTTTTTGAAGCTTTTCTTGTGAACGCCCGACATGCAGTTGAGGCGTTCCCATTACTATTTCTCGCACTACTATTCGTTGTGATTCCTGCTGCTGGATGGCGTGTGCGCGATAAAACACTTGCGTACCTCGCGCTCACGTATGGAGTGATCTACATCCTAATGGCGTCGGTGCTTTTTAGATCGGATCACGGTCTTTCATTAAATGTCAGACATATTTTCCCGTTGGCCTTTTTTTTATTATTTTGTATTGTTGCGTATCGTGCGCCGGCACGTTCTGTGGCTGTCGGGTTTATTTCTATCGGACTGCTCATTTATATGCATACAATGGCGCTATTTTCAGTTCCTACCACATACAATGACGTTTCTGATTTTCTCACAGCACGGTACGGCACTGAAGAGGTTCTTATTAAGGAGGATATTTTTGAGCTCACGCTACCAATGAACAGGGCTTCGTATGAGATTTTTGCAGAAGAAAACTGCGGTTCAACGTGCAAGCATCGACGAACGCTTGACGCTGACATCGAATTTAATCCACTGGTTGTTACCAATTATACTGACCAAGCAGTACTCGAGATGCTTGCGCCAGTGGATATCGTTGTGCTCGAACTGAGTATCCCGGGTTGCACGCCAATTGCCCGTTTTGGTAATAGCGTACCAGACACTGAGGTGTTTGATTTTGATATCAATCTTGGTCGCATGCTTATGCCGTCTTTTTACACACTTCGCCAGCTTGGTAAGAATATGTACGTATATGATGTGTCGACCTGTCCGTCTTCAAGCAAATCTGCTATATAGTTGCGGGGAGATAATCTGAAGCAGATACGTGTTCGCGTGCTATTGCCGGACCATCGCCTTTGTATTTCGGAATATGAGGGTATTTTTTTGGTCCATATATAATTTGTGATATAACTATACAACTCACTGCACAGCCATTTCCTGGGCTCTGTATCAGGTAAATCCAGTAGTGTTCGCAGTGGCGCTTATCCGCGCTAGAGAATTACTATCTTGGGTCGTGATCTTGAAGGGTGCACGGATGTTGAGTATAAAATAATTTTAATATAACAATGAACACAGTTGATTTTGAAAAGAAACCAGTGGAAGTGATGGCTGTTGTCACATCCAAGTTATCGATCTCTCGAGGCACTCCAATGAGAATATTAAAATTACTCAAAGGTCTTGCAGATCGACCGGACATACGTTTGCGTGTGGTCTCACCTGATGATGAAAATCCAGTACCGGGTGCCGAACATGTGCAGGTGCAGGATGGTTTTTTCAAGATGCTGCCGGTGATTCGTAAGAGTTTAAGAGGGAAGGACTGTGATGTTGTAATAGGACATACACTTGGCTCTATCAGGCAACTCTTCGTTTTGCGTTTTATAAGTAAGGGGAAATTACTTCTGGAAATGCATGGCTTTATTGCCGAAGAGGGCCTGTTGGCAGGAACAATTGGGTATGTTAGGTATCGTGTAAATACGATGATTCATAAATTCTTTTTTTGGTGGTGTGATATGGTTACTACATGTGGTCCGACGGCAACCGATATTATCGCTCAATATAATGCCAACACTCACACCGTATATAATGGAGCAGACGTCGCTCTCTTCTCTCCGGATGCTGATGCGGCATATGATTTTAAAAGTGCACCGGATGATATTGTTATCGGATACGCAGGAAATTCAAGCAGCTATCAAGGGCTCGATTTTTTATTTGATGCATTTGACAAGCTTAGTAAAAATGACCCGCGTTATCACTTAGCACTCCTAATAAGTGGCAATTACGACGAGAGTAAGGCAAATACAAAAATTCACATTGTAAAAGGCGTACCACACCAGCAGGTCCCGTCATTTTTGAAAAGCTGTGACCTTCTCGTTGTTCCCCGACCCGCCAATGAGGTTACCAGAATTTCATTTGCTTCGAAATTGTTGGAGTATATTTCTATGGGTATACCAGTTATTTCAAGTAGCACGTCAGACGCGGATAAAGTTATTACCTCAGGTGTGGATGGCGTCCTATACCCACCAGGGGATGAGGCTTCATTTATTGCTGCGCTAAAACATCTATCAGATCCTAGCGTTAGAGCGAATATGGGGAGTAAAGGACGAAATCTGGTATGTAGTACATACAAAAATTCTGACACTCACCATGACTTTTATACCCTCATAAAGCAATTAAGCAAAAAATAGGTTGCAAAACTTTTTTGCAAGATATGGGGTATAATCTATTGAATTATTAATGACTATCCATAATGCACCATGAGCAGATCAACAGAAAAAGAGCAAGATATCTACAAACGCGTTGAAGAATATTTTTCAGAGATAACCAGAGAAGAAATGATCCCGTCTCACTTTAAAGTGCCAATTGGCGGTGGTTATTATGGCTCAGATGAAGTTAATGCAGCGATTAAATGTTACTTACACGGTTTTTTGTCAACACAGAAGCCCGTCATTGATTTTGAAAACGCGTTTAGTAAGCATATGGGTGTTGCACATAGTATTGCTGTTAATTCAGGAACCTCAGCAAACATTCTCGCACTCAATGCTCTTAAGGAGGTCGGACATCTCAAGCCTGGAGATGAGGTGGCGCTTCCTGCGACGACTTTCATTAGCGTCGCGTCTCCTATTTTGCAGCTCGGACTGGTTCCTGTGTATATCGATATCGATCAAGAGACACTTAATATTGACGTGCAAGAGCTTGCAAAAGCACTCGAAGAAAAGGACCATAAAATCAAATGTGTTATGGTAGTGCATACGCTGGGTATGCCAGCCCCGATGGAGGAGATTATGGTACTTGCCAAAGAGTATACTATAAAGGTGATTGAAGATTGTTGTGAGTCACACGGCGCAGAGCTGCACGGCAAGAAAGTCGGCAGCTTTGGTGATATTGCCACATGGAGCTTTTATGTGGCTCATAATATGACTAGTGCAGAAGGAGGTATGGTTGCCACCAATAGTGACGAGTATCAAAAAGTTATACGCGATCTTCGAGAGTTTGGACGAGACAGAACGTATAGTGGAGAGCGGTATGGATATACTCAGGATAACTTGGTTGATTTTGATGAGCGCTATACTTTCCATCGAATAGGCTGGAATTTTAGAATGGCAGATGCTCCTGCTGCGTTTGGTCATGTACAGCTTAATAAACTAGACGAGACAAATGCGATCAGAACTAAAAGCGCAAAATACCTACACGCCGGACTGAAGAAACACAAAAATGTACTCATTTTGCCAAAGTTGAGTGATGACACATTCAGTCATGTGTACTATACATTTCCGATGGTTATCAAAGACGGCGTAAAATTTCCTCGGAAAGAATTTGCTCAGTTCCTTGAGTCTGAAAGTGTAGAGACGCGAGCAATCATGTGTGGGACCTTACCCGATCAACCCAGTTTGGCACATGCTCCAGGCAGAAGTGTGGGAGATTTATCCAACAGTAGGTATGTTCGGGACCATTCGTTTTTCATCGGATGTCACCCTTTGCTGGGTACAGAAGAGTTAGATTATGCGATTGAAAAAATATCAGAGTACATAACAAGCAAATCATGACAGGTAAAACAATACTGGTTACTGGCGGTACGGGTGCAATTGGTTCAAATTTAATCAAACAACTCACTACATCACAGGCGTATGACAAGCTTGTAATACTTGATAATAACTCCTCTGGTCATGCTGATAACATACAGGAGAGCGAAAACATTGTGGTTGTAAACGGGGATATCTGCGACGAGGCTGTACTTGAGAAGGCCTTCTCGGAAGGAATTACGCACGTATACCATTTAGCTGCAAATTTTGCGAACCAAAACTCCGTTAATTATCCTGTAAAGGATCTCACTACAAATGGTCTTGGTGTCGTGAAGCTTCTTGAGAAATGTGTAGAGCATGATGTGAAAAAGATTTTATATGCTTCCTCCTCGTGTGTGTATAAGCCAGTAGTAGGTGCATTTTCTGAAACAAGTCCGATCATGCTGTCTACGCCATACTCGATTACTAAAATGCTTTCGGAATACTACGTGACGTTCTTCAATAAGTATAAAGGACTCCCCGCAGTAATCGTGCGTTACTTTAGTAGCTACGGGCCAGGTGATTATCCGGGCCAGTTTAGAAGTGTTATTCCAAATTTTTTATGGAAAGCGACCCACAATGAACCATTGATTATAACTGGAACAGGGAAGGAGACTCGACCGTTTACGTATATTGATGATATTGTGAATGGTAGTATTGCAGCAATGGATAATAGCGGTGATCGCATTGTAAAGAGTTACTACACCCATCCACATGAAGCTGATGATAATCTCATCTATAATATTGGAACAGAGACTACTACCGAAATGATCGAGCTTGCAGAAAAGATTAATGCACTCACCGGCAATACTGCAGGGATTGAATATGTTGAAAGACGAGATTGGGACGAGATGCCGCACCGCGGAGTTGATGCTTCAAAAGCAAAGAAGGAGCTGAATTTTGACGCAACGATTTCTCTTGACGAAGGATTGCAAAAAACTCTTGAGTGGTTTAAAAGTGACGCCTTTAATAAGGGGCATATTAAATAGAAAGGTCTAATATCGAGTTTCGTCTCCAAGTTGATGTTTTGAGATTTTGTGGTATGATTCCTACAGATTGAAACACCCTCAATTGTGTAGGTGTAATCAGACGGTAGGAGGTCGTGATGAGCGACAGAGAAAAACTTAGGGTCGGTCAGAGTTTTGGGCATGGGAAGTTCTTCGAGCTCGACGTAAAACAATTGTCCGATGGAATGTATCCGTATGTGCGAACGGGACCGGCTACCATGACATTGCCTTGGCGGTATACCGTTGCGGGACCCATTGAAGTTTGTCTTTTGGTGCAGATTCGAGCGGGTACCGGTGGGAGTGAAATCGTCAAAGTCTCCGGCGGTTACGATGGTGATCGTACCAGAGACGTAGCGGCGCTTGCACACACCAAAGCAAAGCTCGGGCTTGCATCCGATGAACATGAAATGCTGTGGTGGCGCATGTGCTTGGGTTGTGGTCCACAATACAAATTTCCAATTGTGTACGGATTTTTACAAAACCCGAAGTCAATTGGCGAGCCAACAACAAAAGACTGCAGCGCTCGCTGCATGCCATTACAAGAAGCGTGTAAATTGGCAACTTCCCGCGACAGTCCGTTTTTTGATGATTTTTCCGCAGCGCATCTTTTGACGTTGTTGATGCATCATTCGGAGATTGCTGCGTAGGACACTGCCGACAGCAGTATGAGCCCGAGTCGTGCATGCACATGCATGACTCGGGCGCCACCTTTTTATATTTGAGCAGGTTATAGTAGAATCAAGATACTTCTATATGCATGAACGACGATCATATCTAGTTATAGTTGGTGCGCGACCGAATTTTATTAAGGCTGCGCCGTTATTTCGACGAGCATTGGAGTATCCTGATCTTGATTTCACACTTGTACATACAGGACAACATTTTGACGATAACATGTCCAAAATCTTTTTTGAAGAAATGGGTATCCCAAAACCTGATATTCATTTTGACATTAAAGCTGAATACCATACTGAAAAAATTGGAAAGATGTTCACTGCCCTAAAAGAAGTCGTGAATGATCCAAAATATACTGGCGTTATCGTCTTTGGCGATGTTAACTCGACTCTAGCTGGAGCGATCGCCTCATCATCACACAGTAAGAAGCTGATTCATATTGAATCGGGTCTGCGAAGTCATGATCGAAGAATGCCAGAAGAGATAAACAGGGCGGTGACAGATCATCTTTCTGATTTGTTACTGGTAACTGAACTAGCTGGTGTCGATAACCTTATACTCGAGGGTATAGCACCTGAAAAGATTTCTTTGGTGGGTAACATGATGATTGAGAGTATTGAACTTTTTAGAGAGACGTTCACAGAATCGAAGATACTTGAAGATTTAAACCTTACACGAAAAGAATATGTAGTTGCAACGCTCCACCGTGTTGAAAATACAGACGAAAAGAAGATATTGCATAAATTGCTTGTAACTCTTCAAGAAGTGGCAAAAAAATATGTCGTTGTTTTTCCAATGCACCCAGCTACTAAAAATAGGATAATAGATTACGGACTAGATATATACCTTGAAGGGTTGATGATTATAGATCCAGTCGGGTATATTGATTTTATGAAGCTGATTATTGATGCTCAGGGTGTTGTGACGGATTCTGGTGGTATTCAAGAAGAGTCTTCACATTTGGGCGTGCCGTGTTGTACGTTGCGCGACAATACGGAACGCCCCGTCACCGTATCGCATGGTTCAAATAAACTGTTTCCTATCAATAGCTTGAACTCCGAGGAAATGATCAACCATCTCTCCCGGTGTGATTTTGTGCCAGCATCGATTCCTTATTGGGATAGTGGTGTGAGTAAACGAATTCTTGATCTCCTCTAGACTTGAATGCTCGGCAGTGATGTATGCGTAAAAATAACCTGTGCTATTTAGTTTGACGAGAATACATAAGCATAAAGGCCATAATACAGTGTATATACCTTACTAGTACTCTACCTATAACCAGTCCGATAAGTCCATAGTATGTTGCTCCGATATATACACTAAGTACTAGTAGTACTGCATTGACGATACTGAGGCTATGAAGATCGCGTTCTCGCATCTGTGAGTGCAGCGCACTGACTGGAAGCACGGCGATCATTGCAGGAAAGGAAAGGGCAAATAGCTGTGATAGGAAAATTGAATCGAAGTAACTTGGGAAGAGAGCCGTGTACACATATGGTACGGAAAATATATATACAAATGTAGCCAGTATTAGTAGTAGTCCAAGTAAGATCACTTTTTTAAAGAAATCTTTTTTTATACTGTCCATGTTGTAGCCAGTAAATTTTACTAAAACAAGTATCGCAACGTTTTTTATAAAGCCTTTTAGTTGTTCAGGTATTGCAATCGCAAAAGCATACACAGCAAGTTCTACAGCACCAAATTTTTGGAAGACTAGAATTTTATCTAGTTCATGTGCCAGACCAGTCAAGATATTTCTGACGCTTGTGTGTTTTGCGTATGATAGAAATTTGTGCTGGTCGGACTCGTGGGTGTCCGTAGTGTGGGGTATTTTTTGTGTTGCATAGAAATACAACAACATGGAAACAACTGCTTCAGAAATGAAGTATGCTGCGACAACAAAAAGAATATCTTGAGTGTAGAAGATTGTTCCGATGAGTACGGCCGATGTTATTGTGACTCGCAGTGCTTGCAATTTTGCTAAAGTTTTAAATTGTTTGAGCCCTATGAGGTGTGAGAACACAAGTTGTCCAGAATTGATGAGAGGCTTACATAGGGCAACCAGAAGACATCCTATGGCAATGGGTATGTTTTGATTTATGAAATAATAGAGAGAGGCAATGGTGGCGATACCCGAAACGATCAATCCATACTGAAGTGATTTTTTAAAACAGATGCGTGTAAATGCGGCATAGTTTCTGGACGCAGCTTGCATTATGCTTTGTGTCGCCCCGGTTAGTGAAAAAGTCCCAAATAAAATTGCAAGTGACAGAATGTATTTGTAAAATCCGTAGTCAGTAGGGTCAACATAATTTGCAAAAATATACGAGAGTATGAGTAACGAGATCATCGAAACCACCTGACTTGCAGTGAGCCAGAAACCTCCGTCCATCAAGTATGGCAGGTCTATACGCAGCGCGGTCTGCTTCAGTGAATGGTAGGCAGCTTTAATCATTTCTTCTATTATACTGATATTACAAGGTTTACATGCAGTAAGTTACTGTGCCCAGACGTTCTAAGGGGTTGTACCGAAAGACACTTCGGTCGATGTTCTTTTATAACCCGTTCCAGACACTAAAGTAATCATAGACAAAACACTGATAATGCATCAGGAAACCCCAAAAAGTTTTAGAATGAGTCGAGTATTCCTAATATTCCACACTGTGCTTAGAGGTGATAAATTCAAATCTATCAATTTTATTCATTCCTTTTAGTTCGGACTCTAGTGTGTGCAAGTCCTTTTCGTCCTCCACATTAATTGAGAATGCATAATGCCCACCTCTGCCTTCTCGGTATTTCGCGTGTAGTAAATCAGGTTTTTGAGAATGTAGAGATAGCAACTTTTTAAGTTTTTCCATGTCTAACTCGCCCGAGGTTGAAAGTGTCAGTACGTATCCTATAGTGTTTGACCCGTTTGTTATCCCAAGACTATACTTTGACATAACGAGAATGATTCCAGAAAGCATTATCGTTGCAATTAGCGCAATCGAATAATTACTTGTGCCAACCGCAACGCCAATGGCAAGTGCAAAAAAAACAAACGCGACGTCCCGCGTCTCTTTTACAATTGTTCTAAATCGTATAAGTGAAAATGCTCCAAGTAAGGCGAATGCTCCAATGAGGTTATTTTGTACCACCATCATAATCACAGATCCAAGAACTCCAATGATTACAAGTGTAAACAGAAACGACTGAGAGTATGAGAGCCCCTTGTGTGTCTTCTTATACACCCACAGAATAACTAACTGCAATGCAAAAGAAAGCAATATATTAAAAATTATTATAGCTGCGCTAGATTCGGTTCTTGTGAGATTAAAAAAATCAAATAGCTGTGTTTCCATAATTATCTAGGTAGGGGATTGTACTTATAAGCGACGTCAACAGCCTCTGCGTATTTTGAGTATGGAGATCGTCGTAAATCGAATTTGCGTAACATGAAGCCAAACCACCATGGCAATCTTCCAGAGAATTTCAATTCCATAATGGTGGACATTCCTGAAACAGGAACTATATCATGCCAATCATGCATGGTCGAATCTAGATTTTCGCCACATATCAATTCAATATTTCTGTCGAATGTGACACGAACTCTATCAAAAAAAGTCTCCTCAAACGCTTCTCTGTCGTACCGTACCATCACTGTCGGAACTCGACCTTCGTCTAGCAAGTGCACTTTGAATTTATTAAGTAATATATCATTATCGCCGTCTAGAAATGCCTGCCATTGGGCAATCGGTATGTGTATTTTGTCTTTCGAGATGAACATATCGTGTTTATTCTTGAGTTCCAAATGAACTTCAGTGGTGCTGTCGTCTACGCCACTGCCGTAAATACGCACTCTTGTTTTTTTACGTGACAAAAACCCGCCCGCTTTATCGTAATAGTCATCAAGACCGTGTGTATCAAAATAGAGACTCGTAACTGTATATACATCCGATAATGCATTTGGATCTCTGGATAGTTCAATAGCATCTATAAAGTCACGCACTTTCATATACGTGACTGGGTCAAGAATGTACTTGAACTCGTATCTTTCAAATATTTTATCTTTCTTACTCATAACGTATATCTGAATACTCATCAAGTGACACGTCATTCTCATTATCTTCGATCTCGTTGCTTTTTAGCAGCGCAGAACCTCCTCCGAATTCATGTTTTTTGAGATATAAAGAAATTGCTGTTTCCGTATCAGTAATACTATTTTCAGATATCTCGGCTTGAGATAAATCTTTGACCGCAATCCCAATACGACATTCACTGATAGTATTTTTTGTGATGCGCGTAGTGGAAACTTCTCCAACGCTTATGCCTTTGTCGGCGCATTCTCGTATGGTGTTCTCCGAAATGAGTACGTTACTGTGAGATAAATCGATAGCGTCACCTCCGTTTTTCGTAAACGTGTTAGTGAGTATTGTAAACTCTCCCTTAGCATAATCTAGGTCAATGCCGTCTGAAGAATTATTTTTAAAAATTGAGTTATTGATCCATCCAGCACTCATTTTTACATTGAGCGCGTCGTCGTTCATGGCAGATTCGAACACGCTGTCTGTTAACTGCACATCTGTATTGTGGAAAGCCACCATGCCGCTAAAGGCTATGCCGTGTATTCTATCTCCAGATCCACCACTGGCAATGAGGTGTTGTACGGTACTTGTTGGTGCATTCACAACAGCAAATGTGCCCCAAGATTTTTTATTTGTGCTCGATGGGGAAATGCTCACAGGTTTGCTGTCAGTACCGAAAATATGTACTGCGCCATAGGAGACAATGGAAACCTCGTCTTCCATGTACAAATTTGTACCAGCCATTATTCGTAAGGTGATTCCACTAGGAATGATCACGTCATCGGTGAAGTTGTGTGTGCCAATTAACCCGACTTCAGTACCATTGATTTTGTAAAATTGCCTGTTTTTTGCAAGGAAGGTATCGAGGGTTTCATGCACGTCCTGGAAGTGAGCGAAGCTACCAGGAAGTTCTATATCTGTAACATCTACCTGATATGCGTAGTCATATTCAGGATCGAGTACATCAACCGCGCTGTACCAATGGTCCTCTATCCGTTGACGCTGTTCGCGTACCGTCGCTAAGAAATTAAAGTTATTGAAGTGTTTATAGTGATCTTTAAAAAAATCTACTTTGGTCTGCTCATATAGTTGGTCATAAAACGCCAAATCTTCACGTAAGTTCTCTTCATTTTCTATGTATGTCCGCAACAGTGCATCATGTCTTGCCCTGAAATCGGGAACAGAGAGGAGGCGACTCATGAGCGGTGATTTACTGACGTCGTATGTGCCAATTGCTCGGTCTCCAAGACTGGTGTCCCATGGAATAATCTCAAATTTCCCTGTCACTGAGTTAAAGTAAAGTACTGCATTTTCTGACTCAGTTTGATGGCTGATTCCAGCGAGAATATTTATTATGTTCCATTTATATAGCTTTTCTAAATCAACAAGATATGGCATTACATTTTCAAATGTGGCGTCATCCGCATGCTGTATGAGTGTGAGAAGTGTCACAAGCTCCTCTTTCTCCACGTCAGTTTCTTTAGCGAGCATATTCACAAAGTCATCCGGAGTGCTTGCGGCACCATCAAGAGTCCCATCGCGTAGACCAAATAGTTTCTCCTCTGGCAGTGCTTTTTTAGCAAGCCACTCGGGCGAGAAGTGTTCAAATGTGAGATAGACGCCTGTATCCACGCCATTAATATTAAGTCTGGAAAAATACATATCCACATCGATAAGCCCAAATTTTTTGGTTCGGTGCATATTTAGGGGCTCAATAAAGTACTTTCGATCAAAGGGCATAATAAAATTCAAAAGTCTCGCTCCATTAAAATAATTACTGCTTGGAAATTGAACGCGCAGGGACTTCTTCTGTTTATTCCAATGGTTGGCGTTTAGTCCTCGGTATCGCACTTTTACTCTGTCTGCATATTGATCATAAGAAAAGTTTGCGTTCACATACAGCTTATTTTCTTCTTCCAATGTCCCAAACATCGGATCATCAGGAAGTTTGGCATTCATGCGGGCAATGTTATCGTGAGGAATCTCTAAAGTATATGTTGGCAGCTTGCTGTCAGTGACCATGTACGGAATAAATAATATGTCAGGAATTTTTCTAAGGGAATAATAAGTATGTACGAAATGTTGTAGTATCGGGTTTTGGAGAATCTCATTCCTTAAACTAGAATTCTTGAGCTGCAATATAGATACAATGGGAAGAACCATTATGATAAATACAGAGGCCAAGATGATGTATTTTTTTGAAATTTTCATACCTTGTAGATTCTTTACAGCAATTTCATTGCTGCGTTGTCTTAGTAAGAGGTTAGTGGGCAGCGTCTTTCTTTGAGAGAGGGCTGTACGAACGGTAGTATATCAAATATTCAAACAACAACCATAGTAGGGATTTTGGTCAGAAAATCTGGGGGTCTGATAGATACGCTTTCTTCTTACTCCAATTTGCCACAGAGAGTCAGAGAAATGAACAGGTAACTTATTTTTAGTTGCTTTGTTATACTGAGCATATTACATCTGAGGAAGTGCTATAAATAAAATAAAAGTTATTATGAAAAAAATTGTTATATCAGGAGGTTTTGATCCAATACATCCAGGACATATTGCCATGATTGAAGATGCTGCTAAATACGGAGAGGTGCATATTGTTGCAAATAGCGATGACTGGCTTGTACGTAAGAAGGGATTCTTTTTTCAGCCTTGGAATGATCGCAAGAAAATTTTAGAGGCATATACGCCACATGTACATGTGGTCGACGATAGTGACGGGACTGTCTGTGAAGCACTTCGAAGGATTAAGCCTGATTATTTTGGAAATGGGGGAGATCGCGGTGCCAAAAATACTCCAGAATTAGATGTGTGTGAAGAACTTGGTATTGAGCCAGTTTTTGAAGTTGGTGGAGGAAAGTATTCTTCAAGCTCGGCACTGAATGCAAAGCAGCGTGTGATAACTCGCTGGGGGTGGTACGACGTGATTATTGATATGCCACAGCTAAAGGTGAAAATGTTGCATGTGCACGCGGGACAAACATTGTCACTCCAAAAACATCAGATGAGGAGTGAATTCTTTTTTATGCCAACTGGTGAAGTGCGAGTGAATTTGCCCGGAGTGTGGCACGTGCTTGAAGCCCCGACTGATCAGGATTTAGATGTTTTGGAAGTGCAGGTAGGTATATCAGAAGAAACTGATGAAGAGCGAATACTAGAAACCGAGGAGGAATTTACGAACCAGGTTGAGAATAGAGTAAAACTTAATAAGTAAATTTGAGCAGCACAGTATTAGGAGTTGTTAAAAAACTCACCTTTAAATAAAATTGAGTTTTTCTAGGTGGTTAGACACGCTCGGTATGATTGACATTGGGTATTTTTGATATATATAGCGGTTGTAAGCCAAGCCAATACTGTAAATATGCTATAGTTTTTCAGTTACCGTTGTTTTGGGCGTTTGGCTGTTTTACGTTCTGAGCACACTGCCATAGTAAGTACATACACTATGACATTATTAAAAATGTTAGTAATTAATTTCTAAAAGACAGAATGAAAGATTTTCTAAAAGGTATCGTATATGTCGGGATCTTCATCATTCCGTTCATTCCGTTGATTGTAGTCAATGATATGTTCTTCCCGTTCATTACGGGAAAGAATTTTACATTCCGAATTATTGTTGAGGTTATCTTCGGCGCGTGGGTTTTGTTAGCACTCTTGGATACGGCGTACCGACCAAGATTTTCATGGTTGTTTGCGGGCACGTCCGCATTCATTGTAGTAATGTTTTTTGCTAATTTCTTCGGAGAATATCCACTGAAGAGTTTTTGGAGTAACTTTGAACGAATGGATGGGTACGTGACTCTCGTACACTTCTACCTGCTGTTTGTGGTATTGGGTAGTTCATTTCGTGACAAAAAGATATGGACCTATCTTATGTGGACTTCAGTTGCCGCAGCAACGTATGTTGCATTTGATGGGCTAGGGCAATTAATCAATAAGGCCGGGGCTTCGCGCGTCGATAGTACTCTTGGAAATGCAGCGTACATGGCTATTTATATGTTCTTCCATGCATTTTTTAGTGTGTGGTTATTTGTCCAGTCGAAGCAGCTGCTGGTACGCATACTCACAGCGCTCTTGTTTGCATTTTTTACATACTTGCTTTTACTCACAGGTACCAGAGGTACATTCTTAGGACTTGTGGCTGGTCTGGGCCTTTCAGTGCTGTATGCAATTATATTTAGTCGATCGTATCCGGGTGTTCGAAAGGTTGCAATTGTTGCTCTAACTATACTTGTGATTTTAACTGCTTCACTGTTTACGTTTAAGGATTCAAATTTCGTAAAGGGGAACTCATCACTCAATCGTATCGCAAGTATTTCATTGCAGGAGGATCTTTCCGTTCGCTTTGATATTTGGAATATGGCTCTTGAGGGGTTCAAGGAACGCCCAGTACTTGGATGGGGACAGGGTAATTTTAATTACGTGTTCAACGAGCAATATAATCCTGACTTGTATTTTGCTGAGTCTTGGTATGATCGAGTGCACAACATAGCACTCGATTGGCTGATTGCTGGTGGGATTCTCGGTTTTCTGTCGTATATAAGCATCTTCTTTGCGCTTATATATTATCTGCTGTGGCGACCGTTTTTCTCACATGACGATAAGGATGGTGACGGACACTTTAGCGTCCCAGAGCGGTCGGTTCTGCTTGGGCTTGTTGCGGGCTACTTCGTCCACAACCTTGTTGTATTCGACAATATTGTGAGCTATATCTTTTTTGCTGTCGTCCTCGGCCTGATTCATTCCCGTGTTGCTGAAGATGTTCCGAGCGTTCAAAACTTTACTATTGATCCGCGTATTGTGATCAATATAGCTGCACCGGTTATGTTGTTTTGCATGGGAACGCTTGGGTATTTTGTAAACATACCTGCCATGCAAGCTTCTGGGGATCTTATTGCAGCCCTAACTTCAAATAATATTCCCGACCGACTCAGTGCAATAGAGACAGCGTTATCTCGTGATTCGTTTGCGTATCAAGAAATCGTTGAGCAGACTGTGCAGCAAGCTATGCAAATTAGTGCAAATCCCAATATTCCAGCTGATCAAAAAAAGGCGTTTGTGACTCGAGCCGAGAATGAACTTCTTGCACTTGCCGAAAACAAGCCAGGCGACGCGCGGGTGCATGTATTTATTTCTGGTTTTTACAGAAATGTAGGTTCGCTTGAGGAATCAAAAAAACACATTGATATCGCACGCTCGTTATCTCCAAGTAAACAAGCCATAATTCTTGAACAAGGAATCATCGCGTTTCAAGTACAAGATTTTGAAACAATGAGTAGCTATTTTAAAGAAGCATTTGAGTTACAAGAAGACAACACACTCGCTCGTATCTTCTATGCATCTTCGTTGTTGTATATAGATAAAGCTGAGGAAGTGCTTGAAGTTATTAAAGACGAACACTTTAATGCGTTCTCACAGAACGATTTTGCATTTCAGAGTGTTGATCGGTTTGGGCAACGTGACCTACTCATGCGTATGTTTCAGGTGAGGATTACTAAGGATCCAGAAAATGCGCAACACAGAGCAAGTTTGGCTTCCTTGCTATATCAGTCAGGTGATACTGATGCAGCAGTAGAAGTGCTTAAAAAAGGCATTGAAGATATTCCGACTTTTGCTGCTGCTGGTAATTGTTACATTAGCAATATCGAAGCCGGAAAAAGTCCCAACGAAGGCTGTGCACAGTAGCTACATGCACTATCTGTTTCGCATAGAGCATATGCTATAGAATGATGCAGTGGTGTATCGTCTCAAATGAAGCTAAAATAAGATAATTATGATCCAAGAAGGTGTACAGCTGAAGGATTTTACAACGCTACAAGTAGGCGGCCCCGCAGAATTATTCACAACAGTTGTTTCAGAACAAGAGCTTTTAGACGTCGTCAAGCACGCAAAGGAACAAGGACACACCATTCGCGTAATAGGCGAAGGCTCGAATATACTTATTCCAGATAGTGGGTTGCCTGGTTTGACTATTAAAAATGCAATCACTGGTTGGTCAGAAATGATTGACGGTACTGACGTATACGTGACCATAGGTTCTGGTGAATCTTTCGATAGTGCTGCCGCGTACACTGTTTCAAAGGAGTACTGGGGTTTAGAAAATCTTTCGTATATTCCTGGTACTGCCGGTGCTGCCCCGATTCAGAATATTGGAGCATATGGCGTTGAGATTGCGGATTTGATTACGAAAGTACAAGTATTCAATACAGAAACTGAACAATTTGAAATTTTAGAAAAAGCAAACTGTAGATTTGGATACAGAGATTCAATCTTCAAACATGCAGACGGTAAGAAATACATAGTTACAAGTATTACGTGCAAACTAAGCACACTCCATAAGCCGGTACTGTCCTATAAGGATTTGTCCGAACGTTTTACGCATGACAGCGCGCCACGAGTTGCCGATATCAGAAATGCAGTCATTGATATTCGTTCAAAAAAATTTCCAGATTGGACTGTCGTTGGAACTGCAGGATCGTTTTTTAAAAACCCAGTTGTGCGCCGAGTCACGTATGAAAAATTAAGAGGAGAGTTTCCTGGTATGCCAGGGTTTGATGTGTCTGATAATGACGTTAAACTCCCACTCGCATGGGTATTAGATAAAGTGTGTGGGCTTAAAGGAGTACGAGAAGGTAACGTCGGTACGTACCAAGGACAGGCATTAGTAATAGTGAATAATGGAGAAGCAACTGCAAAGGAGATCAGCGCGTTCGCTGAGTTGATCGTGCAAACAGTATATGAAAAAACAGGCATAGAAATTGAGTGGGAGGTTACGCGAATGTCATAACAAAAATTTAAGTAAAAACGCGCGAAGTTCTCAAAACTTTGCGCGTTTTTTTTAAAAATATTTTTTGTGCACAAAAAATATTTTTCTTATCCACATTTTTTTTTTACAAAATCGATTGCAGTAATTTTTGTATGGGGGATAATAGTTGTAAGCAGACATTCTCTTCAGTATAGTTCTTTCCTTCGAGAAGTCAGCGGTCGAATTGATTAACCATTCTAATCTTTCAACGTTATGCCAGCAAAAAAGAAAGCTGCTACAAAAAGAAAAACAGTTGTAAAGCGAAAGCCAGCAGCTAAGAAGAAAGTAGTAGCAAAGCGAAAGCCAGCAGCTAAGAAGAAAGTAGTAGCAAAGCGAAAGCCAGCAGCTAAGAAAAAGAAAGCTGCGCCAAAGCGAAAGGCCGCACCAAAGAAAAAAGTACCAGCTAAGAAAAAGAAAGCTGCACCGAAGAAAAAAGTAGCCGCAAAGCGAAAGCCAGCAGCTAAGAAGAAGACAGTAAAAAAGACAGTTCGACGTCGTAAATAATATATTTGCACGTCTGGTTGCTCAAATGATACCGCCCTCCATTGGCGGTATTTTTGATGTGATCATACCGTTGTAGTGCTGATATATTCTCTAAAACGCGGCAAAGTGTTTGTGGTAGACGTAATGATAGCTCCGGGGGACACCCCACACTAACTTTGTGTCTGCTGACTAGTACAGCGTTGAATGTTAAGTTGAATAAGTGTTGAAATATTGTTATATGTAGCGATTCTCTTGTCGTATCGTAAAACTGACAAAAAGTTAGTGATGGGGTACACTAGTGCCTATTATGTCTTTTCTGGATAGATTTTTTGGCCCCACATACGAAAAAGAGCTTAAAGAGGTACAGCCGATTGTGGATACGATCAATGCTTTAGAGTCCGTGTATGTAGAGTTATCTGACGATGAAATTAAGAGTAAGGTAACCCAATTACGTGAACAAGTATCTGATAGTGCATCATTGGATGGTGTGTTGGAAGATATGTTCGCCCTTACACGGGAAGCGTCTAAGCGGACACTTGGTTTGCGTCATTACGACGAGCAGTTAATTGGCGGCGTATTGCTGCATCGCGGAAAAATTACTGAAATGCGCACTGGTGAAGGTAAGACACTTGTTGGGACTCTCCCAGGGGCCCTTAACGCGCTTTTAGGTGAGTGTGTACATGTAGTGACAGTGAATGATTATCTCTCGAGACGTGACGCCGTGTGGATGGGTCAAATTTACGCTGCACTCGGTTTATCTGTGGGTGTCATCAATCATGGTGAGTCTTATTTGTACGATGGTGCCCATACGGAGGAAGCAGATGATGCCGCCCGCGATAGCGAAGGTGCGTACAAGGTGCACTATGAGTTTCTGCGCCCGTGCACTCGACAGGAGTCGTATCAGGCTGATATTACATATGGAACAAACAGCGAATTTGGGTTTGATTATTTAAGAGACAATATCGAGTTTGATCAGGAGAAAGTTCGTCAACATAACCACACATATACAATCGTCGATGAGATCGATTCCATTCTTATCGATGAGGCGCGAACACCTCTTATTATCTCTGCGCCTGCCGCTGATTCCGAAAACTTATACGATGTATTTGTGGGCGTTGCGGGCAAATTGAAAGTTGATGAGCATTATGCAGTTGATGAAAAGTTAAAAAGCGTCTCTCTTACGGACGCTGGAATCGAAGAAGCGGAAAAGGCACTTGGAATAGAAAATATATATACCGACCGTGGTATCAAGTATGTCCATCACCTTGAGACTGCTGTGCGCGCGAAGGCGTTGTATACGAGCAATAAAGAGTATGTTGTACGCGATGGAGAGGTAGTTATTGTCGATGAATTTACAGGACGTTTACAGCCTGGACGTCGTTGGTCTGATGGGCTGCATCAAGCAGTTGAAGCTAAGGAAGGTGTAAAAATCCAGCAAGAGTCTCGGACATATGCGTCAGTGACGTATCAGAATTATTTCCGCATGTATAAGAAAATCGCAGGTATGACAGGTACCGCGCTCACCTCACAAGAGGAGTTTTTTACAGTGTATGGTTTGGACGTCGTGCCAGTACCGACACATAAGGAAGTGCAGCGTCTTGATCAGAATGATCTAATTTTTCAGACTGAGAAAGGTAAATTTGACGCGGTCATACGAAAAGTAAAAGAAGTGAATGAAAAAGGACAACCAATCTTGATTGGTACTGCGTCAATCGATAAGAACGAACTCCTGTCTGTAGTGCTTACAAAGTCTGGCATTACACATAAAATGCTTAATGCTAAAAATCATGAGCAGGAGGGTGAGATTATTGCTGCAGCAGGAAGGAAGGGAGCGGTTACGCTTGCAACAAACGTCGCAGGACGAGGGGTAGATATTAAACTGGGCGGACCAACAGCAACAGATGCGGAACAAGAAGCAGTTAAAGAACTCGGTGGTTTATTTGTGTTGGGTACTGAACGCCACGAAGCGCGGCGTATCGATAATCAGCTACGAGGACGAGCTGGACGTCAGGGCGATCCTGGAGAGACACAGTTCTATGTGTCTATGGAAGATTCACTTATGCGTGTATTTGGAGGTGAGAGAGTTAAAAAGTTGATGGGGACATTTGGCATTCCAGAAGATCAGCCAATTGAAACACGAATGATTTCAAAACAGCTCGAATCTGCCCAGACTAGAATTGAAGGATTTCATTTTGATTCAAGAAAACAAGTGTTGGCATACGATGATGTCTTGAATAAACAACGACAAACTATATATGCACGAAGGCGTGAGCTACTGACGGGATCTCACAAAGAAATCAATGCGGTCCTTGATGAGCTTACCGCTGCGATTCCTGAGACAGAAGCTTCAATTGAAGCTAAAAAACAAGAGTTTGGAGAAGAAAGGTGGTATGAACTATCACAGAAACTCATCCTACAAGTTACCGATATGATTTGGGTTGAGCATCTTGAAGTGATGGGGTATACCCGTTCAAGTGTGAATTTGCGTGCATACGGGCAGAGAGACCCACTTATAGAGTATCGTAAGGAAGGTACGCGGCTTTTTAAGGAGATGCAAGAGAGTGCATTACACAGGATTGGGGAGATTATTCCAAATATGCAACCGGAAGCAATCCAAAGAGAAGAAGAGGCACTTCGAAAAGAAAAAGCTCGCATTCAAAGAGCAGCGGGAGAAACGGCAAATACAAAGGTGCAACAACAACGCATAAACACACAAGCTCACGGCAGAAATGACCTCGTGTCCGTCACAAATGGCACTGATACAAAAGAGATGAAATATAAGAAAGCGGAGTCACTACTCAATGATGGATGGAAGATAGTCGAGAAGTAACGTGTTGTGTGATACAAAAAAACTGAGGCGCACACGCCTCAGTTTTTTTTGTATACAGTCCAACAAATCCTTGTCTAAATAGTGCGATGCATCGCACTATTTAGAATGAGAATAAAGTTTGTGAAGGAGGTGAACAATATGGGTGTATCCAAAGAGATTGACTGTAGTAATGATCAAGCGTAGTATTTTGTCATATGGTACTCATCTCTCGTATCCTTGTTTCTGCCCTAGCACTGCTTCTAACTGCATATATAATTCCCGGGATTACAATCGACGGTGTCTATGCTGCAATTATCGCTGCTGTTATTCTTGGTCTGTTAAATCTCGTCGTTCGTCCAATTCTTGTTGTGTTGACACTCCCGATTACAATTGTCACACTCGGTCTGTTTATGTTTGTCATCAATGCAGCACTCTTTTTGTTTGTCGCGTCCTTTGTTGATGGTTTTGTTGTTGACGATTTTTTAGTAGCACTCCTGGGCTCTCTATTGGTAAGTATCATCAGCAGTATTGGAAATAAGTTTATTACCTAGCATGAAACAGTTTGTTTCAGTATATGGACCTGCGATCTTGTTTGTCTTGGTAATTTGCAGTATCGCACTGTTCCCGCAGCTCACAGAATCTCTCCAGCAACTGATAGGCACAGGAGGTCCTGAAAGTTATATTATTTTTATCGGCTTACTCACACTCGCTGTTGTAGTCATGCCAGTTACGGTCATGCCGTTGATTCCAGTCAGTGCAGCAGTTCTAGGGCCATTACCAACGGCACTGTTGAGTATTGTGGGCTGGACCCTGGGTGCAGTTATATCCTTTCTCATCTCAAGACATTTAGGACGACCCATACTGGAACGATTTGTATCTATGCAGAAAGTGGATACATTCGCAGCTGGATTTCCGGCACGGCATCGGTTTTTTACCATAGTACTTTTGCGACTTACGTTACCAGTAGATATCGCGAGTTATGCGCTTGGGCTCATCAAGTCAGTTGGGTTCATAGAATACACAATGGCAACCATGCTCGGCGTTACCTGGTTTTCGTTCGCTTTTGCGTACCTTGGGGATGCACTGCTAACAGGCAATATGCCGCTAATAATAGAGCTCGGAAGCGTATCGCTATTGATTTTTATAGCAGGATGGTACATGCTACGGCGAAGTAAGAGTGTAGATTAAGAACCGTAGAGTAATCCCTTTGAAATGTTTGTAGATGAATTAGATATATACGCGAAAGCGGGCAATGGCGGCAATGGTGTTGTACGCTGGAATCGTGAAAAATTCCGACCCAATGGAGGACCTGCGGGAGGCAATGGCGGCAATGGCGGCGACGTGTATGTTCGTGCTGTACGCAATTTAAGTCTGCTTTCAAAGTACACTGGATCCAAAAAATTCATAGCAAAAAATGGTGAGGATGGAGGAGGGCAAAGCCAGTATGGTAAGGGAAGTAACGATCTGTATATTGACGTACCCATAGGATCCATCGTGCATGATAAAAATCGGGATCGGACGTATGAGCTCTTTGAAGAACATACTACTGAAAAGATTTTACATGGAGGTGGTGGGGGTCTTGGCAATGAGTATTTTAAATCTTCAACAAATCGCACGCCACTACAATCTACTGAGGGGAAAGCTGGTGAAGATGGGGACTTCCACATTGAACTGTCACTTGTGGTGGATGTTGGATTAATTGGCATGCCTAATGCTGGAAAATCAACACTCCTTAACCTATTTACAAACGCAACCTCACAGGTTGGATCATATCAGTTCACGACGCTGCAGCCACACTTAGGGGACCTGTTTGGGTACACGCTGGCAGACATTCCAGGCCTTATTGAAGGTGCAGCAGAAGGAAAGGGGCTGGGGCACAAATTCCTTCGACACGTCACACGCACAAAAATGCTTCTGCACCTTGTTTCTCTAGAGCATGAGGACCCAAAAAAGACATATTATACAATTCGAGATGAGCTATCAAAGTACGACAAGTCACTTTCTGATAAGGAAGAATGGATCATTTTCACTAAAAAAGACCTTGTAGATATTGCAGTAATCCAACCATTTCTCAATGACATTGACATCAATGAGAAGCGTGTGTTTGTAGTGTCACAAAATGACCCTGAAAGCATCAAAATACTACAAGATTCTCTTGTAGAAAAACTCAGGAACGATACATAAAGTAAAACACGTCATAACTCAAAGAAGAATTCGCGGGTCTTTTATTTCCTAACGCCATACGTATAGAATATGTAGTGATTCAATGAAACTCCCACGGGCTCACGCCCGGGGTATCTACGACAGCGCTGCTGTCTCAAGTCACAGAGCGTAGCTTTGCGACATGGGAACTCCCTGCATCCCCGCTCTTACGAGACGGGGTATTTTTTGGGGAATAAAATTAGCACCTACGTTAAAGTATCTACAATCTACAATCTAAAAAACTACTCTTGTAGAGATACAAACTACGAGGTACTATGTTTGTCATGAATTCCTACACACCAACCATTGGTATTGAAGTGCACGCAGAGCTGAAGACACAAAGTAAAATGTTTTGTGGTTGTAAAAATGATCCACACGCAAGCGAACCTAATCAAAATATTTGTCCGGTGTGCATGGCTCACCCGGGGACACTTCCCGTACCGAATAAAGAAGCAATAAAAAAAGTGTTGATAGTTGGAAACGCGATTGAGGGTGAAATAGCATCGTACTCTGAATTTGATAGAAAGAATTATTTCTACCCTGATATTCCAAAAGCGTATCAGCTGAGCCAATATGACTTTCCGTTTGTAAAAGGCGGGGAGCTTAATGGAGTTTCTGTAACACGTATTCATCTTGAAGAAGATACCGCGCGATCACTCCACGACCAGGGAGCTGGTAGTATTGTAGATTTTAATCGAGCGGGTGTGCCACTTATGGAGTTGGTTACTGAGCCAGTTATACATGATGCAAAAACAGCAGGTGATTTTACAAGAGAGTTACAGTTACTACTGCGTACACTAGGAGTATCAGACGCCAATATGGAAAAAGGCGAGATGCGCGTGGAAGCAAATATTTCTGTGAGCACAACAGATACATTTGGTACAAAGACTGAGGTAAAAAATCTTAATTCTTTTAGAGCCATGGAGTCTGCAATCGAGTACGAAATAGACCGACAGAAAAATTTGCTTGAGGCAGGAGAATCGGTCATTCAAGAAACAAGAGGGTGGGACGAGAACAAGGGCAAGACGTTCTCGCAGAGAGTAAAGGAAAATGCTGATGAGTATCGATATTTCCCTGATCCGGACATACCAAAGATTGATACAGCGAGAGTACTTGGGTTCAGTAGTTCTCGTATAGCAGAGATAATGCCTATTTTACCTAGTGAAAAGAGAGTTCTGTACGGAGATCTCGGTACACCGAGTGATCTTATTGAGCTAATCATTGCTGATTCAAGACTCGATTCATTTTTTGCCGATGTTGTGAGATTTGATAAGTTTGATGCCTCTTTGACTAAAATTTCTGCTAATTATGTTACAACTGATATTGTCAGTCTTTTTTCTGAAGATGATTGTGCTAGGGCCATTGTAGACTCCGCACCGGAACATTTTATAGCACTCATGCTGATGCTCGTAAGTGACGAAATTAACTCCCGTATAGCAAAGGACTTACTACCAGAGGTACTTTTTGAGGGTACTAACCCGATGCAGATTGCAAAAGACCGTGGGCTTCTACAAATCAATTCAGCAGAGGATCTAGGGCAGTTAATTGATGCAATTTTGACAAGTAACGAAGCGGCTGTTTCAGAGTTTAAAGATGGCAAGGAAGCTGCTCTCAAATTCCTAGTGGGGCAAGGTATGAAAATTTCTAAAGGTTCGGCGAACCCCACTGTGCTGTCTGAAGCTCTTAAGAAGCGTCTTAGCTAGATTTTCTATAGTTTTTTCGAGTGCTTTGGTTTTGTAAAGGGTAAGTGGTATTGACGGGCGCACCCCCTATGGGTGTATAATTGTTTTGTTATGGAAGTTCTTGAACTCAATGGGATTAAGTACGTGAAGGCGAGCTCGATAGCACGAGATCTCGGTTACACTTCTGACTATGTAGGTCAGCTTTGTCGTGGTGGGAAAGTGGAGGCTCAGCTTGTTGGAAGGAGTTGGTTTGTCAGCGAAGACTCGATTCGTTCTCACAAAGGTTCTCGTTACAGAAGCACTAATGCAAAAACCAAGCAAGGTATTTCAAAAATTAAAGAGCATAAAATCGCTGTCAATATGACAGAAGCTGCTGAAGATAAGTCTTCGGTGCATATCAATGCAAAACATTTTTATAATAAGATCAATCCACCTCAAAATAAGTACACCGAGGATCAATCTGAGCTTATCCCAGTTCTGACAGAGATCCCTTCTGAGAGTCAAACTCCTATTGAGGTACGGCACGCGGACGCAAAAACAATACCTGTAAAACGAGGTTACTATTCATATGCTATGGAGGCTACTGATCTCCCTAAGTTGCGCTTTAATGGGAAGTTGCAGATACATGAGGCAGAGCAAAAGCCTGCAGACGAAGAAGATGTTGAACCCAAAAAACCCATAAAGCAAGAAATTGCGGGAGATGTAGAGAAAAACTTAAAAGTTGTTGAGGTTGCAGGAAAGAAAGAGGAAGAAGTGGTGGTTCACAAGAAACAACAGCATAAAACTACGTTAATTACGGCACACGAGGCTGATGAAACAGTGCCGTCACAAAGCAGTGCCAGAGCTTCTTTTGTAGAACGATTAGAGGCGTTAGAGGTCCAGGGGTCAGAAGAAGTACAAATACAGAATATGTCTGTGGAAAATAGAAAATCTGGCAAAACAACTTTTGTATATATTAGTTTGTCACTGGTTCTGGCGCTGCTACTCTCAGCAGGTCTCTTAGCTGTTGACCATACAATTACTATTAACGCTGAAGAGTCAACACAAAAAACAATCTACAGTTTCAATATATCTGCAGTATTAGATTCACTACACTCTTTTAAATAAGGCCCTCTCGTTCACAGGAGAATTATATAAATGCACTTCAGACTGCTATGAGCACGCTACATTTCTATACCTAGACAGAGCTATTTGGACAGAGTTCTTTGCCGTAACTGTGTAGATTATGACTGTTTGAATGAAAATGAGAATCAGACTTACTTTTTTAGCTTGTACTGAGTAATTTATACGTATCACGTGTTTTGTATCGGAGGAGTACGGGTGTTTTTTTGTGTCAGTTTTAAACTGAGGTGTAAGCTCACTAATGTTGTTCAGAAGGCTCCGTGAATGATGTAAAGTATTGGATTTTAAATTTAGAATTCGTGAAATTTTATTTCAAATACTTGTCCACAAATTCGTAAATTTTGCGAGGATTTTAATGCGATATAACTATAAAATATATAGTAATATCGTATGTTGGAACAAAGTACTTTTGAAGAAAAAAAATACCTCATTGCGAGCGATGCAGCAAAGCTCATCGGGTACTCTTCTGATTATGTGACGCGACTAGCTCGTGAGGAAAAAATCGTTGCAAAGCAAATAAACCGAAAGTGGTTTATTGAGATTGACTCTCTAAAACTTTTCTCACTTGTGGGGGAAGCGGAAAAACGTGTAAGAAAAGAAAAGTTGCGAGAGGAGAGGATTAGTGAACGTGCCATCATGTTGCGTGAAGCGAATGAACAAGTACTTGGGGTTCATGTGCAGCCGTCACAAGTAAGCGCACTTATGCAGACAGCAGTGCTCTCTCTGTGCTTGTTTGTGTTAGGTAACTTACTCTGGGTTTCACTTGAGTCAGACTTAGAAACCTCAGGAATTCTTGCAGGTGTTTCAGAAATTGGATCATCGTTTTCAGATAGAATTTTCCAAACTGCATCCTTCGCATTCATCCTCTCACAGAATGATGCACCAACCCCCAATACAGATTTGCGCGTACTCAATGACACACCATCAAGTGACCCACAATTCCAAGGCATCGTCGTCTTTGAAAACGAAGACATGTCCGCGCAAGCAATCGACGCAGTACGAGAGTCTTTCTCAGACGAGGTACGCATAGACTTTGAGGGAGATGATACCGGAGTGATCACCCCAGTATTCAAAGACAGAGAAGGGGATGACTACCGCTTTTTGTTAGTACCGGTTAACGCAGAAGAAAACTAATATGTTGTTCTGCAAATCACAACAGAATCTCCTTGCTGTCACTCTCACACTCAGTGTGTTGTTCTTTGCAACTTTCATCAACACAGCATCGGCTGCCATCAACGAAGAGATCAACTACCAAGGGAAACTCACCGACACCAGTGGTGCAGCGGTTGCAGACGGAACATACAACATGCGGTTCTGGCTTCTTCAAAGTGAAGCTCAGGCAACAACAAGTGCCATCTTCACTGAGTCTCTAACCACAACCAACAGAGTCCAAGTCACCAACGGTCTGTTCTCAGTGATGATCGGATCGAGTACGTCACTCTCAGCAGTTGATTTTAATCAAACCCTGTATCTCGGCGTTGAGATCGGATCAACTACTACAACACCGGTTTGGGACGGAGAGATGTCTCCTCGGAAGGTACTTGGAGCAGTTCCTGCAGCATTTGAAGCAAACAATGCACAAACCTTTGCAGGTATTGCAACCACATCTTTCTTGCGCAGCAACCTAGCAGACACCGCGTCAGGATTACTGACATTCACCGGAGGCTTGATCTCAAGTGCATCTTCAACGATCTCCAGCTTGACACTCACCACTGCCACTACAACTAACTTCGTCATCAATGGTGAGCTGTTTACAGATCTCACTGGCACACACCTCTCAAACGTCGGAGGGCTTCTAACTGTTGCCACCTCAACTATCACTGACCTTGCGAACCTCACTACCGTTGGCACTATCGGTAGTGGTGTGTGGCAGGGCACTGCTGTGGGTGCAGTGTATGGAGGTACGGGACTCTCAACGATCACGGAGAATGAACTCCTAATTGGCGGAGCAGGCAACACATGGACGCAGATTTCTACCTCGAGTCTTAATATCGCAGGAGATGGAAATGATAACTCCTACGGCCCAACGGTTATTGTGGCAGCGAGTAATGCCTCAAACACCGCGCGGGCACAGTTCCTTGCAACAGGCACCAACGACCAAGACACCATCGAAGCAGCTATTGCGTCACTTCCTGCAAGTGGAGGAAGGGTGCAGTTGACTGAAGGAACCTTCTCAATCAACGACGAGATCAACATCACTTCCAACTCTATTGAACTGGTTGGTATGGGGTCTTCTACTGTTCTGCAGATTACTGCCACCTCTACTTCGTGGGACGTGATTGATGCAAGCGGCGTGTCTGGTATCGCAATCAAGGATCTGCAGATTGATGGAAGGGCTGCATTAGCCGGTTCTCAAAATGGTATTGAGTTCACTACAGTCTCCACTTCTACGATTGAAAATGTGTATGTGCATGATATGAGGACCAATGGTGCAGATCTCAACGGATCGAACGGTAATATTCTCCATGGTAATAGATCTCAAAATAATACCAACAGAGGTTATAACCTGAGCTCTTCTGACAATAATGTACTCACTGGCAATTATTCCGAAGGTAACACTCAACGTGGTATATACCTCAACGGCGCTGATTACAATACGCTCAGCCAGAATATTATTTTGGGAAATTCAAGCACCGGTGTGTACATTTCAGATTCTGGAAACAATGTGATAACTAACAACTCATTTTCTAATAATCTGCAAGGTATTTATATTTTGTCCACGATTGGCAAGGGTAACAACAACATTAGCAACAACAATATCGGAAACAGTCTTGCATCCGGTATATCATTATACAAAGAAACTCAGGGTAATGTTATATCTGATAACGTCCTCTATAACAATGGATACAACGGAACTAGCTACAGTATATCGCTGTTAAATAATTTTGATGAAGCACCTAATGATACGCTCATTACAAATAATGTAATTACAGCTACAACTTCTGTATCTTTAATTTATATTAAATCTTCAGACGTAAACCGAACCACTATTGCCGGCAACACTTTCTCAAATAGCTCGCTCAACGACACAAATTATATTTCAGACGCCGGCACCGACACCCGCTATGACCAGAATAGTCGTCGAACCCTCACCACAACATCAGGCGTCGGATACAACCTATTCAACATCTACGGCTCATCATCTGTTGCCCTCGCAAGCAGTACCCAACTCGGCACCGGTAACATCTTCGAGTGGGGGAATGCAACGGGTGATGTGATGACGCTCTCTAATGATGGATACCTAGGTCTTGGCACCACATCTCCATATGCGAATCTTTCTATTGCAGCAACAGACGGGCAGAGTAATCCACTGTTGGCGC